>JBDTSA010000333.1:0-3528 GCA_039931335.1 Acidobacteriota bacterium | reverse complement strand
CGGCAACCGATTCGAGGACCGCCGCGGCGAGCCAGGTGACTGCGTTAGGCAGAGGAACAAATCGAGGATTCGAGTCCTGTGATCTCGCCGCGAGCTGTGCGATCTTTTTTAACGGGAGATTGTCGCCGCCGAGAATGTATCGCTCTCCGGACTGTCCACGATGGAGCGCCGCCATAATTCCATCGACAACATCCTCAACATGAACGATGCAAATTCCCCCGGTAAAATACGGGATGACGCGCTTGTGCCGAACCTTTTCGACATGTTCCGCGACGCGGTATCTTTTTCCGTGCGGTCCCCAGATGTTGCTCGGATTGACGATCACGGCGTGCAATCCTTTATTGACGGCATCGAGGACGATCTCTTCCGCCCGCTTTTTCGAAATATGATAGTTAAGCGACGAATGTTCGAGATTGAAAGGGAAGTTCTCGCCTGCCGGACGCTCGTCATCCGGAATGCCGATCGCGGTGATCGAGCTGACAAAAACCAATCGTTTTACGCCTAGCTCTAGACATGCGGTGACAACGTTTTTCGTTCCCTGAATGTTTATCTCGTTTTGGACCTTCTTGTGACGTCCCCAATAGATCCCGTGTGCAGCCGCATGAAAAACGAAGTCGTTGCCGGCGACCGCCTTCTCGACGGACCGCAGATCAGTTACATCTCCAGTGATTTTTGTGATTGCGAGATCGGCGAGACCGTCGGTGTTAGAGGTTGGACGGCATAGAGCGGTGACCTTAAATCCGTCTTTCACCAGCCGGCGGCACAGATGAGAACCTAAAAAACCGGTCGCTCCCGTGACAAGTGCATTCATTCAAATTTTCGAACCTTACTATATCGGGCGTTGTGCCGGCCTGTACCCGGGGCTCCGGCTGTACCACGCCTTGGCACCGAAGATTATTGTCTTGGCCGCCATATCGCACGCGAGATCCGCAGCTTGCTGTGCGGACCGGTATAACGGTGACCGCCCTGTCAATTTGAGAATGCCCTTCCGGTTGATGAGATAGTTTTGGATCGCCTGGGCGATGCGGTGGAGACGGTAGATCTGCTTTACCGAAAGATTCTCATTGCCCATGATCGCTTCATGACTGTTGATATACGCCAGATCGTCTTTTTCGGTGAGTCCCTGTTCGATGGCCCAGTCGCGCAATTTTGTTCCGATAAAAGGTGTGGCCGCCGTGAACTGAACCCAGTGCGGTTTGATCTGAACGGCGAATCTCATCGAGTTGAAGATCGTTTCGACAGTGTCGCCGGGAAGGCCGATGATGAAGAACCCGAACGTCTTGATCCCAAGCTCTCGGCACAACGTAAAATGTGAGGCGATCTGTTCAGGTGAGATCGGCTTGCGGCCGACGCCTTGTTGGATGTCGACGTCGGAGCTTTCAACTCCGAAGTTTATTCCGTCGCATCCGGCGCCGGCCATGGCCCGCAGCGTCTCTTCTTTCAAAAAATCGATCCGCGTTTCGCACCGCCATTTTACGTGGATCCCGCGATTGTTTATCTCTTCGCAGATCTTCATGACCCGCTTTTGATTGAGCGAGAACATCGGATCTCGGAAGAGAATGTACTGGATACCAAGGTCTCGAACGAGATGCTCGATCTCGTCGACGACATTCTCAGCCGAACGATAGCGCCACGGAAGCCCTTGGCCGATCGGGTAAGGACAGTAGTCGCAGCCGATCGGGCAGCCGCGCGATGACCAGATGGGCAGGAATGCGGTTTCCGAGCTGGTCGAAGATTTCGGCAGGCGATATTTTTCGTACGGCAACAGCTCCCACTTCGGGAAGGGAAGCTTGTCTAGTTCGCGGATAAATGGCTGGCTCTTGTTTTCGATCCACCCGTCCGCTCCTCGAAAAACCAGACCACTGATCTCGGCGTCTTCGCGCTGTTCAAGCATCGCCTCGACTGTCTCGTCGGGATCGCCTTTGATCAGATAGTCAACGCTTGGTTCCCGCTCCAACCTTTCGAGCACCTTGGCCACAACCGGCCCGTACACGATCAGCACTGAATCGGGAAATTGCGATTTGATGTCGCGGCAAACTCCGAGGTCCCAGTCGAGCGTCGGAGCCGATGTCCGGACAATGAATAACGGGGCAGTTCCGGGTTCGGACTCTGTTGCTACTTTGATAGTTTCCAATAGCCTATCGACATCGAGCTCCAACGCGAGGCATTCCAATATTTCTAATGAATAGCCTTTCTCCGTCAGATAGCTCGCAAGATAGATCAGATCAAGCGGCGGGAACGGTGTTGCTCCGATGGGAAACAGCTGCCCGAAACCGCCCATCGAGTCCTTATTAGACACATAGCCGGTCGGGCTCGGAGGATTGATAAGAATGGTTTTGGTAAATTTCATAATTCCCTCTGGAGGCTCGATCTTAATGATTTCCGTTCTTGATGGCTTCGCCGTATAGGTCGATCGTGCGACGCGCTATTTCTTCCCAGCTGAAGTTCTTTATCGCGTAATCACGCAGACTGTCGGAGTTAAAGCGTTTTCTTTCGGATACCACTTCGAAAATTGCTTTCGCAAGTTTGTCGGGATTCTCCTTAGGTACGAGCCTGCCCACACTATCATCCACGATGTCCACGGTTCCACCGCACGTCGTCGCCACGACCGGCGTCCCGCACGCGAGGGCTTCGACGAGAACGGCTCCGAACGTTTCCGTTCGGCTCGGCAAGACGAGGACCGCGCTCTGGCGCATATAACTTGCAACCTCCGACGGAGTTTTTATCCCGACGAATGAGACATTCTTTTCTATTCCGAGTTCCCTCGCCATCGCGTGCAGGTCGGATTCTTGAGCCTGCGAATGGCGATAGATCCCGCCGCCTACAAGCACCAGCTTTAATTTGGAATTCCGCTTAACGAGACGCTGCATCGCTTTCAGTAAAACGTCGACGCCTTTTACATGGCGCATAAAACCAACATACAGGATCTGATTCGGATCCATCCGATCGCCGTTCGTTCGCGGAGTAAAAACCTCTACATCGACTCCGTTCGGCACAATCCGCAATTTATTGCTGTCTCCCGTGTAGTATGCGATCGTCTGGCGAGCGAAGCGGCTGACCGCGATATGCAATGCCGAACGCTCCGCCGCCCAGACAGCTTGCCGGTGAACTTTTGGATAATTATCCATCCACGGCGTCCACGAAGCGTGCTCGGTGATGACGAAGGGCACGTTGTACCGTTCAGCGAGTTTTGCGGCGACCACTCCGTCCGGATAGCCAAAGTTCGCATGGATCAGATCGAACGGGAATTTCTTTCGCAACCGGTCCACATAGTGTCGAATGCTCCAGTAATACAAACTACTTTCGATGTTGTATGTGGTGTAGCCGGGCCCTGTCAGGAACCTCGGATGAAACACCTCAACTCCGTCGACCTGTAGCGACCGCTCTATCGAGCGGAACCGAGTGAATCCTTTCAATCCGGGCAGCGGAGGGCAGTACGGCGTCGGTGCGATTACCTTTATCTCGCAAAGCGGCGCTAAATGACTGACGAGGCCCTTGACCCATAGGCCGAGGATCGGAGTGACGCTA
>JBDTSA010000332.1:0-3536 GCA_039931335.1 Acidobacteriota bacterium | reverse complement strand
GATGCTTCTTGCTGCAGATCCTCGGTCGACTTCCATCCGGCTTTTTTCAACAGGTCGATCGCAAATCGGATCGGCACCGCCATATTTGCCGCCGTATTTTCCGTGAAGACGCCAAAGTTCACTCCGATCACCTTTCCGGTCTGCCCGAAAAGCGGAGCACCCGAACCGCCTTCCGCGGTCTTCGCGTCATGCACGATTCGCTTCGCGTCGAGATCGGTGATCGCGCCTTGCGTTGTCAGCGGGACGATCTTCCGCGACTGGGCCAGGAAGTTGATCAAATTTTGTCGCGAATTGCCAAATCTCTGGTTGATCGACTTCGCCTCATCGTCATCGACCATCGCGAGCAGGCGGTCGGGGCCGCTCGGGTAGCCCATCGTGACAACCGTTTTTCCAATCGTCGAAGCGTCGGTGTCGATCTCGAGCGGCAATATCGGAACGTCCGCCGGCAATTGCGTGATGTCTATCGACGCGACCGCGACATCTTCTTTTCCCCCAAGCTCACGAACCTTCAAGGGAAATGGCTGCGGATAGTTGGGAAAGTAAATGACGAGACGCTTGATCCGTGCACGGCCGTTCGAATCCCGCATCATCTGTTTCACAAGATCGTCTTCCGTCCACGGTTGGAGAACGTGCTTGTTCGTCACGATGAAACCGCCGCCGGCGTGAAACCCGGTTCCGATAAAATCGTACTCGACCGGGCTGCCGTTGCCTTCGGTCGTCAGTCCTTGCTGAGACGACGGCGTATTTTGCGGACCCGATTCTTCGGTCGCGGCCGGCTCGTATGGATTCGGCCGAAGCGATTGCGGATCGGGGTAACGAAGCACGCGTCCGTTGCTGCGGTCGACGAGGTCATAGACGCCGACGATCAGGCACACGCCACTTCCGTAATCGACCCGCAGATTTTGCGCAAGCGAGACGGTCCTGATGATGTCCGAGTTTGCCTTCTCAAGATCGCCCAGCTGATTGTTCGTAACGCCGAGCTGCTCTTCGAGCTTTTGAATGATATTGCTTTGGCGTTGTGCCTGCTCGCGGTTCTCCCGCAACTCGCGGCTCACGGCCCAGCCGAGGTACAAAACTCCCGTAATAAATCCGACCGACAGAACAAGCATGATGGCCTTCGTTGTCCAGCTCACCTCGCGCATCAACTCGCGCGAAAACTCGCGAAGGAACGCTTTTGCGTCATCGCGTTTTGGCGATGTCGCTGCATCGAGCGCCGCCGACTCGATGAACTGAGCGACGTGCGGCAGATCGCGATTGGTGCGGATCAGCGATGGCTTTTGAGACGCAGCAAAGAACGAGAAAGAGATGTCCGTATTTTCGATCCGAAGGACGTCGCCGTCGGTGACCCCGACGAAGCGGCGGATCGGCTGACCGTTGATGGTCAAGGTCAGCTCTGCGGCGAATTTTGTCAGCCGGAATGTGCCGTCCGTGTCTTCGAGCTCGAACCACACCGGCGGAGCCTGGACCTCGGTGGTCTGGATCTGCAGATCACACGTTTCGTCCGAGCCGATCGTCAGGCGCTCCTGCGAAAAGACCTCGGTCGATTTCTCCGACCCAACCTCGATGTGAACGATAATTCCTGCCATTCAGGGCTATTCGACTGCCGAGTCGAAAGATGGATTCTAACACAAACAACGTTTCTTCGATGCGAGTCGCGGACCGTTCGTGGCAAAATAAAAGCAGGCAGAAACCCGACCGGTAGGGAGGGTGCTTAACTGAAAGCGAAAGATGGCCAAACAGAAATTCATTGACGATCGCGAACAGCTCGAAAAGCTTGCTCCGGTAATGAACGCTCCCATCAAGCGCCATGTTTTTGTGTGCAACGGGAAGTCTTGTTCGCTGGTCGGCAGTGCGGAGGTCAAGGCTGAGTTCGAACGCATTCTCGAGGTGAAGGGTCTGCGGCAGGGAAAAGTATCGAAGGGGCGAAACCCGATGGGTGAGATTGTTTTGACCGATTGCGGGTCGGTCGGGTTCTGCTCAATCGGTGTCGCCGTGCTCGTTTATCCCGAGGGCGTTTGGTACGGCCAGGTCCAGGCCGAAGACGTTCCGGAGATCATCGAGGAGCATCTCGAGAAGGGGAATGTCGTTGAGCGGCTCGCATTGATCGAGCTCGATCCTGACGAATCATAGCCAGACGTTCAAACTTACCCGCCCAGCGGGCGGAGCCCGCGATCTCGCGTCTCCCATCTCCTGCCCCCCTGTCTACGCGCGCATCGCCGTCAATATCTCATCGACGACCTTCTTCGCATCGCCGAAAAGCATCAACGTGTTTTCTTTGTAGAACAGCGGATTATCGACACCAGCGTAACCACTTGCCATCGAGCGTTTCATGACGATCGTGTCGCGGGCTTCCCAAACGTGAAGCACGGGCATGCCGGCGATCGGCGATGCCGGGTCGTCTATCGCGGACGGATTCACAATGTCGTTCGCGCCGATCACCCAACTGACATCCGTGCCGCTGAACTCGTTGTTTATCTCATCCATTTCGAAAACGATGTCGTAGGGGATGTTCGCTTCGGCGAGCAGGACGTTCATGTGTCCGGGGAGACGGCCGGCGACCGGATGGATAGCGAACTTAACTTCAGTGCCGCCTTCTTTGAGGATCTTGACGACTTCGGCGAGCGAATGCTGGGCCTGCGCGACCGCGAGCCCGTAGCCCGGAACGATGACCACCTTTTTGGATTGCAGCAACATTGAGGCTGCGTTTTCCGCATCGACGGTACGCACTTCGCCTTGCGGCTCACCGCTTGCAGATGAGGCGGTCGTACCGCTTTCAGTCCCGAAACCGCCGAGCATCACGCTGACGAAAGAGCGGTTCATTCCGCGGCACATGATGTAACTGAGGATCGCACCGCTGGACCCGACGAGTGCGCCGGTGATGATCAGCAGATCGTTCGAGAGCATGAAGCCTGCCGCGCTCGCCGCCCAACCTGAATAGCTGTTGAGCATCGAGACGACGACCGGCATGTCCGCTCCGCCAATGGCCATAACGAAGTGTGCCCCGAGAATGAAAGTGATGATCGTCGCGGCGAGCAGGTAAGTCGCACCGGTTGCGTCCGGCGACATGACGAACAAAACTCCGAGGACGATCGTCGCGATAAGCATCGCGAGATTTAGCATGTGCCGCCCGGGGATCATCAAAGGCTTTCCGGACATCGTGCCCTGCAATTTCAGAAACGCGATCACGGAACCCGTAAACGTCACCGCGCCGATACAGACACCGATAAAGATCTCGACGAGATGGATGTTTGCTTCGGCGACGGTCATCGTCTCGTGCGGGCCAAGATATGTTGCGAATCCGACGAGTACTGCCGCCATCCCGACGAAGCTGTGAAGTGCCGCGACGAGCTGCGGCATCGCGGTCATCTGAACACGGGATGCGAGGATCCCGCCGACGATCAAGCCGGGTATGAGTGCCCCGGCAAGCAGCAGGTAATTGCCTTCACGCAGTCCCGCGACCGTCGCGGCAAGCGCGATGAGCATCCCGATGATGCCGTACCAATTACCGCGTCGGGCGGTCTCTTGTCTCGACAATC
>JBDTSA010000331.1:0-3537 GCA_039931335.1 Acidobacteriota bacterium | reverse complement strand
AGTGCCGAATCAGCAAAAGGCGAATGATACCAAACTAGGCTTGAAAAATAAAGTTGCGCTATGCGTTAACTCTTTCGACGGCTATCACGCCGGGAACGTTGCCGATGGCGCTAAGAACTTTATCCAAATGCTTTTTATCGAAAACTTCGACAGTGACTTCGATCTGGCCTTTATCGTCGCGCGAGACGATCGCCCGGGCATCGCGGATACCGGTTTTGATATCGGCGATCGCGTTTGTAATGCCGGCCAGCATCCCCGTCCTGTTCTCGGTGGTCACAAGAATGCCCACAGACTGAATTTCGTCCTTGTCGGTCTTCGCCCAATCGACCTCGACAATTCGCTCCTTGTTGACCATCAGCTGCGCGACGTTCTTGCATCGCTTGTTGTGAACGACGATTCCCTTTCCAAGCGAGATATACCCGATGATATCCTCGCCCCGGAGCGGATTGCAGCATCGTGCGCGGGTCGTAAGCAGATTGTCGACACCCTTTACGATAATCGCGTCTTCACCGAGGCCGATGAATTTCTTGACCGCCTTAACCCCGCTTTCGATCCGGGTTTCCTTCCGTTTTTCCGGATCGAGCTCTGCGAACTTTTCAGCACCGAGAAATTTCGAGAGAACATTTCGCGGCAGCGTTTTGCCGTAACCGATCGACGCCAACAGATCTTCGGGACGGCCGAGACCGTACTCGTTGGCGATCCGCTTCATTTCCGCATCGTTGTTGATGAGCTTCTTCGGAGCGACGCGGAACCGATCCGCTTCTTTTTCGAGAAGCTTCCTTCCCATCTCGATCGAGTCCGCTCGCTGCTGCTCGGATATCCAGTGGCGAATACGATTTTTGGCCTTGGCCGTTGTAACGTAATTCAGCCAGTCGCGAGACGGCTTGGAATTCGCCGTCGTCATTATCTCGACAACGTCGCCGTTCTGAAGCTCATGTCGCAACGGAACGATCCTTCCATTGATCTTCGCACCCGTGCACGTATCGCCCACTTCCGAGTGGATGGCGTACGCAAAATCAAGGGGGCTCGCACCGCGTGGAAGCTGAATGACCTTGCCCCGCGGCGTGAAGGTGTAAACATCCTTCGGAAAAAGATCGAGCTTTAGCGACTCGATAAAGTCTTCCGAATCACCGTTGTCGGCATTATCTTCGACGAGTGGAAGAAGAAGCTTCTCGACTGTTTTCCGGAGCTCTTCCAGATTGCCGTCATCCTCTTCACGGGAGCCCAATTTACTTTCCTTGTAACGCCAGTGCGCGGCGACGCCCTCTTCGGCAACACGGTGCATCTCCTCGGTCCGGATTTGCACCTCAAACGCCTGCCCGCCATCGCCGATCACCGACGTGTGTAGCGACTGGTAAAGGTTGTCACGGGGTATCGCGATCCAATCCTTGAACCGCTCGGGAACCGGCGTCCACAGATCATGTATGACACTCAGAGCAAGGTAACAGTTCTTCTTATCATTGGTCGTAATAACACGGGCGGCGATCAGGTCGTAGACCTGCTCGATCATTAGCTTTTGCTTTTTCAGCTTCTTCCACAGCGAGTAAAGACGCTTAACCCTTCCCTCAACCTGCACGAACGGAACCTCGTTCACCGTAAGGCCTGTTTCGATCGTCCCCTTGATTTTTTCAAGGATCGCCTCCAACTCAGGGCGTCGGGCGTCAACTTCCTTTGCCAGGCGCTTGTATTCTTCAGGATAAAGATTCTGGAACGAAAGATCCTCCAGCTCGCTACGCATCTTACCCATTCCAAGCCGATGTGCGATCGGTGCATAGATATCCAGCGTTTCCTGGGAAATACGAGCCCGCTTCTCGGGCTTTAGAAACTGCATCGTTCTCATGTTATGCAAACGATCAGCGAGTTTAATGAGCACGACGCGAACATCGGTGATCATCGCGAGCACCATCTTTCGCACGTTTTCGGCCTGCTGTCTTTCTTTTGACAGGTCGCTAATGTGTGCGATCTTCGTGAGCCCGTCCACGAGGAGCGTGATCTCGTCGCCAAAGTAGGACTTTATCGTATCCAGGTCGACGAGAGTGTCTTCGACCACATCGTGGAGCAGTCCTGTTGAGACGCTAACTTCGTCGAGCCGCAGATCGGCCAGGATATCTGCCACCTCGAGTGGATGCACAAGGTAGGGTTCGCCTGAAGCGCGCTTTTGACCCCGGTGATGCAGCGCCGAAAAAAGATAAGCCCGCCGTATCAGATCTATGTCTGCGTTCGGCCGGTTAGCTTCAACTTTCTCAATGATGTCTTCGATGCGGATCATCAGTCGGCTGATTCAATATTACAATCTAAAACGCCGCTCTTGCCATTTTTTTGACGCCGGCGTACTTGGCGAATACAACTTAAAACAAAAGGCGATGCCCGATCTTGCGAAATCGAGCACCACCTTCCTGATAAGAACTAACTGCTGCTTATTTCTTTGTCGCGTTTGCGTTGGTGTTAGCGTTCGCATTCGCTGCTTCTTCTTCTTCAGCCGCACGACGGGCGTCCATCTCATCCTGGATGGCCTTGTCCACCTTGCTCAGCTCCAAAAACTTCTCTCTTCCGGCATCCGCTTGAGACTTTAAGCCATCGCGATCCGCCGTACGGGTTTCCATATCGGCGAGCCGCATTGCCTGAGCGTCAAGACTAGCCTTGTACGAACGTGCCGATTCAAAAACTTTAAAGAGATCAAGCTTCTCCTTGAGCTGCTGGTCGGTCAACGATTTGACGTCAAGGCTTGGAGCATTCTTAACCGCATCGGGTTCAAGTGCTACTGCTTGGTCGATCAGCTTCAAACCATCGGCAACGCAGCCACGAAGAAGCTCGAGATCAGCAGGATTCTCGGGCTTTACCCACTGAAAGACATCCTTGCCGTCTTTCTTGACTGTCTTCTTGGTCTTGTCGGTATCCGTGACTTCGTTTGCGCAGGTGTTCTTCCGAGCAGCGAGTGAGGTCAGGGCCTCAGCTCGATTCTGCGGTTCGATATCCGTACGATTCGCCCGCTCCATTACCCACTGGTTCCACTCTTCCGGCTTCTGGAGGTTATCAAGCAAGCTAGCAACGGCCTTGTACGAGCTCTGATCGTTCTTATCGACCGCGAGTGCTTTCTTGTAAGCAGCGATCGCCTCGTCCGCAAGCTCGGTTTTTTGTCGATCGCCGATGAAGCGAGAATGAAGAGTTCGGGCAAGAAAGATCTGTGCGGTCCGTCCCTCCGTAGTTACGCCCTCGGGGTCGCGGGCCGCTGCCTTTCTAAACAGTTCCTCAGCCTCTGCAAACTTACGCTCTCTGTAAGCTATCGAACCCTCGACCAAATTCTTCCGGGAAAGAACGCGGTTCACGTAGGAACAGTTGGCGGTAAGAAATACCGATAATGCAAGTAATGCCAATAACCCTAAACGAGAAGATCTCATTTTCGACTCCGTATCCAGCCCGGTAAAAAGAAACCGCAGGAAGATAACCCGCGGCCTCCTTTCATGGGCCTAATTATTAATTTGTTAGATCGTCAATTTGCAGACCGATCGGCGATGCGCCGGCCATCTTCGCTGCGTC
>JBDTSA010000330.1:0-3540 GCA_039931335.1 Acidobacteriota bacterium | reverse complement strand
AGAACGGAAACACCGCGGAGCTGCGAAACCTTGTTCAGATTAAAGTCGTTAGTAACGATCACCGCCTCGAGCTGCTTACCAAGTTCGATAAGCTTGAGGTCAACTTCCTTCACCGCCGGAAAATCTGTTTCGACGATCTGGATGTCGAGCTTGCTGTTGTTCCGCAAACGCTGAAGCATGTCGAGGCCGCGGCGGCCACGCTGACGTTTCGATGAGTCGGCCGAATCAGCAACCTGCTGCAACTCTGCGAGGATAAAGTTCGGGATGATGAGGCTGCCGCCGAGAAATCCCGTTTCGGCGACATCGGCGATACGTCCGTCGATGATCACTGAAGTGTCGAGGATCTTGTAATCGCGCTTTACGTTTTTATCACTGAAAATTCCTCCGAGCGCGGAGAGATCGAGATATTCGCCCTTCGCTGCACCGACCATCAACCCGATATAACCCATGAAGCAGGCGAGCACGATCGTCAAGAATGTCCGCATCTCTCCGGGCACGGTGTTGATGTCCTGGGCGCTGATGAGCATCCCGATCAGATACGCACCAACGATGCCCATGATCGACCCAATGGCAGCTCCGATAAGAGTCCGAAGACTCGCCATCCTCGCTCGCATTTCGAATGCAATGATGAACAATGCGACGAGTGCTCCGACGATCGCGGATATAAATTGTCTATCTTTCGGAGCGCTCGTAAGATGTGTTGTCTGCGCAAGTGGATTAAGTAAATAACCCACTGCCGCGAGCATCGCCACGAAAAATAACCTGATAATGAGGACGTCCCACTTCATTGACGCAATTTTACCACGAATTATTTACAACTAAAGAACCAAAATGCCGCTCATCCCAGAGAATGCACGTATTAGACCGCGAATAACAGAAATTTTGCGTTCAAAAAATAGAAGACGCAGCAGAGCGTAGCTCTCCTGCGTCGTCCTACAACTCGAAGTAACCTCTTAGGTTCTATTGATCCGATGATTGAGTAGAACCCGGGCTCCACTGCCTTTCACTGTCCCGATTCTTATCCGAGAAATTGCCTTCTCGGCCGCCCGAAGTTTTCAGGTCGTCGTCGTCCTTTTGGATCTCGGATCCGGGTCCTTTTTTAGAACTGGCGGCCTGCTGGGCGCTCTTTCCGGAACTCGCGTTCTGCCCCTGACTTTCAGACTCGCGATCCGACTTGTTGCTCATCGGATCCGGCGAACCGCTGTTCTGCGTATCTTTTCTATTTGGCATAATTTTCCCCTTCGAAAAAAAACTTCCTGCCTTCTGTGAGGCCAGGTAAACACCATTAAGACAATCATCGTGCCGCGACTAATAAGCTCACTAGTTTGCCGATTTATAAATGCACGCCGGCGCTCGTGTATAAACAGCGACCATTGGATGTATTATCTTAGAACTAAACTTTCTCACGATTATGGCAAAACAGCCTGCGACTATCTTCGTTTGTCAGAACTGCGGCAGCCAATCTCGCAAATGGACGGGTCAATGTCCGGATTGCGCGGAGTGGAACACGATGGTCGAAGAGCGATTTCGTGCTACGGCTCAGGCCGCAGCAGCCGGGGGCGGGTTCACGTCGCGATTTACACAGACCGCTCCCGTAGCTTTCGCGGCGATCGAATCTCAGGACGACGCGCGTTCGCTTTCGGGGATCGAGGAACTTGATCGCGTGCTGGGCGGCGGGATCGTCGCCGGTTCCCTGGTGCTGATCGGCGGAGCTCCCGGGATCGGCAAGTCGACGATCGTCATTCAGATGGCCGATCACTTGGGTCGAACCGGAGCGAAGGTGCTGTACGTCTCTGGCGAGGAGTCCGAGCGACAGATAAAGATGCGGGGCGAACGCCTCGGCTTGACCGCCGATAATCTCTTCATCCTGCCCGAAACAAATCTTCAGAACATCGTCGCGGAAACCGAAAAGCTCCGACCCGATTTCGTTATCGTCGATTCCATCCAGACGATCTTCTCGGAGAAGATCGAGTCCGCGCCGGGCAGCGTGTCGCAGGTCCGCGATGTCGCCGGCGAATTCATGATGTTCGCGAAGCGGACCGGCACTCCGGTTTTCCTGACGGGCCACGTTACGAAAGAAGGCTCGATCGCCGGGCCGAAGACGCTCGAGCACATCGTCGATACTGTCCTCTATTTCGAAGGCGATCGCCACCATAATCACCGCATTATCCGCGCGACAAAGAACCGTTTCGGTGCGGCGAACGAGATCGGCGTTTTCGAAATGACGAACACGGGGCTCATCGCGGTCGGAAATCCTTCCGAACTTTTTCTCCAGGAACGCCCCGAGGGCGCAAGCGGCTCGGTTGTTACGGTGTGCATGGAGGGAACGCGCCCGATGCTCGTTGAAGTTCAGGCTCTCGTCAGCGGAACGAAATCCGCATCCGGCCGACGGATGGCCCAAGGGTTCGATTACAACCGTGCCTCGCTCCTCATCGCGGTACTCGAGAAGCGTCTCGGATTTCAGCTTGCAGGGGATGACGTTTTCGTGAACATCGCCGGCGGTCTCGAAGTCGACGAACCGGCGGCGGATCTCGGAGTCGTCGCAGCGATCGCATCCAGTTTTCGCAATCTTCAGATTCCGCCGGAGACCGCCGTGTTCGGAGAAGTTGGATTGACGGGTGAAGTTCGCGGCGTACTGCAAGCGCAGGCTCGTGCTCGCGAAGCACAGACGCTTGGGTTCAAGAAATTGATCGTTCCCGCTTCAAACAAAGCGGGACTGGAGAAGTTGCTGGGTACGCGAGTGATCGGTGTAAAGAATTTGGAAGAAGCTCTCGACGAATTGTTCTAGACGAACCACGACTCGCGGGCCGGCGTACAAGGCAAAATTATGAAACGCTTAATTATCCTTTTCGCACTTCTGTTTCTTTTGACATTCGGAATTGTCTCCGCGCAGACCGTCTCGAAAGATCAATCTGCCTTGGTGGCGCTGGTTGACCAGATGGCCCGCGCGCAGATGGCATACGATGCGGCCGCACTCGATCGAATCTTTACGCAGGATTATATTGAGATCTCGCCGGTCGGTGAGTTCGATCCACGCGACAAGGTATTGGGATTCTACAAGCCCGAACTGAAGCCGCCCGATCGCCTCGTCTCAACGGTCGAGGTCTCGGATCTCTCGGTGAGGAGCTATGGAAAATTTGCAGTCGTGATCGCAAAATTTACATATGAGATGAAGATGGACGGTAAGCCGATGCCACCGCGGAGAATTCGTGCGACCATCGTCTGTCGACAGGAAAATCACTCGTGGAAGATCGCGTCCTCTCAATACACGGGTATCCGTCCGCCACAGCCCCCGAAAAGCTGATATGTCCACGCCGCACACACGCTCGCCCGTACACGTCGTCTACGGCGGCGCGCATCTGTTCAAAGCCGACACGCCGGCGAAATTGGGAAAGCTCGCTCTTCGTTCACTGAAGACATACGCTCCGGAGGTTGAAGACTTTGCCGCGGCGATGGGTATCGACGAGGGTAAGAAGTTCGCGCACGCGATCTACAAGAAAACTATCGCGTCGCCGCCACGGTTGCGCCCTACGTCGACAA
>JBDTSA010000329.1:0-3541 GCA_039931335.1 Acidobacteriota bacterium | reverse complement strand
TCCAAAATCCGATCAGCGGGTCCGGACGGTCTCGATCCCGATCTCCATTTTTACTAAAGAGGAGCTGCGACAGGGCGAGGCCGACGAGTTTGTCCAGGCCGACCGTCTCATCGTCAAGGAAGATAAAGACGAGCAGACGATCCTCTCGATCCGAAGCGTGGTAGAAGCACCGTTGGCTCTTGCCATACTTGTCCAGGACGATCTTTCGTCCGGGTTCAATCTGCAGCTCAAAGACCTAAAGAAATTTATTCGGAGCCTGCCGCGCGGTTCTCGGGTCATGGTCGCGTATATCCGCGGCGGCACGCTGCAGATTCGTCAAAGATTTACCGACAATCTTGATCAAGCGGCGGATTCGCTGCGCATTGTCGCATCGAGTTCGACGGTCGCCCCACGCAATCCGTACGACGGCGTGATCGAAGCACTAAATCGTTTCGACGCTCTGCCAGCGGGGCGTCGCGCGATACTCTTGATGTCTGATGGACTCGATATAACGCAGGGGCTTTCAAATTCCACACCTTCCCAAAGTCTGGATCTCGAACGCGCGATCACGCGTGCGCAAAGACGAACCGTATCGGTATTTTCGATCTACAACCCGGCTAGTGTCACGGAGGGCGGCGATCAGCGACTGGTCTTAAATGGCCAGGGTTCGCTGGCGCGTCTATCGGATGAAACCGGCGGGCGAGCGTTCTTTCAAGGTTCTATCGCCCCTATAAACATTGAGCCATTTTTTCGCGAGCTGACGTTGTTGCTAAATCGTCAGTTCCTTCTGTCTTACCTCTCGACGCACATGAAACGCGGCTACCATCGGGTCGAGGTGCTTAGCACCAATCCGTCGATAAAGATCGAGCATCCAAAAGGTTACTATTATCGCTGACTTATTTGAGGCGGATGCTGCACGATGGACAGATCTGAACGTCTTCCTTTATCAGCAGACCTACCCAGAAAAGCGGAAAGAAGAGGACAAGCAAAACTGCGAACACGATCCAACCCGTCGTCGAGATCCGGCGCTCGATGCGAGGCAAGAACTGGCTCATGCAATTCGGGCATCGATAATTTCCCGACATGAAATGAGAGTCGCGATTAGCAAGCGGTTGAGCAGCGAAACCCGAATCAGATGAGGTTTTTCGAGGATCTGTCTGCGTCTGGAACTCATCGGTCTTCCAAGAGTACGGACGCGGAGCCTGATAGCCGTAATTCGGTTGCTGTTGTTGCTGCATCGGCTGGTGAATGAGAAATTTCGTTCCGCAGAAACGGCAAAACTGGCTTTCGGGTGTATTCCCCTGTCCGCAATTCTGACATTGGATCATAGCGATTTCGAAGGCGAGTTCCATGAACTCTTTTAACGCATCATACTACGGAAAGTTCGTTTTTAACTATGAACTCTTAACGATGAGGTATGAATTGTGAATTATTAACAATGAACAATCAGATTCCCGTCCGAAGCTCAACATTCACCGTTCCCAGTTCGTAGTTAAGACCTAGAATCTTACGCGTTCTCCGGACCTTATCGCCGAGTACACTGATTCGACAAGCTCGACAGACTTGAATCCGTCATCGGCGGTGACCGGTGGCTTGATCCCGTCAAGTATCGAGTCGATGAATGCACGATCCTCCTGCACATAGCCCCAACGCTCTTCTTTCTCGGTCATATGCCAGGACAGCGTTTCAAAATTCGCATCCGTTCCGCGCGAATCCAGGACGCGCTCCATCTCTTCGGTCATGATGGTCCGATGATGACAAAACACTTCGATACGTTCGAACGGAAAATGCCAGCTCGCATCAGACGATGACGCGAATGTGCAGTGAAAGCCATTCTTGAACTTAAAGATTATCGAAAACTCGTCGAGCTCGGGATACACGTGCTCCGAGCCGTATGCGACAAGTTCCTCGATCTCACCGAACTGAAACCGAATCATGTCAAAAAGATGAATCGTGGTTTCATACAAAAAACCGCCGGTTACATTCACATCCCCCGTCCAGATCGGGTTCTGCAGCTCGCCGCGGTTCATCTTAATATGAGCAGAGTGGGCTTTGTCGCTCTGCAGTAGATGCTTGAGATGTGCATATACAGGAGCATAACGTCGATTGTGCCCGACCTGGAAAACGACGCCACTATTGTTCGCCGCGTCACGCAATTCCGCAGCATCAGCGATCCCGATTGAAAACGGCTTCTCACAAAATATTTGCTTCCCTTCGGCGATCGCATGAAGCGCGACCTCTTTGTGCGTCTTGTTCGGCGAACAGATCAGTACCGCATCACAGTTCTCGAGGAGTTCTTTGCGGGACGAGCATACCTTTCCGCCGATCGTTTTCGAAGTTTTCTTCGCACGTTCGGGGATGATGTCGTAGAGCGCAGCTACCTCCGCCCGCTCGTCCCGCGAGTAGATTCTCCCGTGAACGTTACCGATATAGCCTGTGCCGATAATTCCAATTCGTACCTTGTTCATACTGATCGTTCTGATTTAAACGCGGAGACCGCGGAGCCAAAAGAAGCATTTCTCTGCGTGCTCCGCGATCTCCGGGTTGAAATTCCCTCTACCCTCTACCAGCTTCCGCCCGCTGCATGTTGACCCAGCCCGAGGACCTTCTCAGTTGCGGCTTTCGCTTTCTTTGCGACTTCAAACGGATCATGTCCCCAGTACTCCGGCCTGAAGATCTCGATACTGACCATACGGTCGTAACCGATCTTATCGAAATGCTCCTTTATCTCCGCGATTGGGAGAATACCCTCGCCGGGATATAGACGCTGAGCGTCCGTGAGCTGATCTTTCGGAAGGTCTTCTGCATCGTTAATGTGAAAGATGAAAAGCTTCTCCGGCTTCATCGAGTCGATCGCGTCAAACGTCGAATTCCCGGCATAGAAGTGAAACGTGTCGATGACATTTCCGACGCTCTTGCGATCGACCTTCTCGACGATCTCGTTACAAAGGTCGAGCGTCTGCACCGAGCAGTCTGTCTGTCCGAGAAACTCGAACGCGAGTGAGACACCGTACGGCTCAGAAATATCCGCCAGTTCGTTGAGCACACGAACCGATTCGTCGATGATCTGTTCTTTAGTCGCACCTTCAGCCAGCTTACCCGGAACAACAACGATATAAGGGCAGTAAAGCTGGCCGGCGATCGCCGAGAGCTCGCCGCACTGGGCTTTGATCGACTCGTAATCCTCCTCGGAGCGAAAGGTAATGTGCTCGATCGAGTTTATCGAGTAGGGTTCGACGTTATTCTCGGTCAACAACGTTCGCAAATCCGCGATGGCGTGTGTTTCGAGGTAGGTCCGCAGCTTCGCAGCCCACAGTTCTACAAGGTCATAGCCCGCGGCTCCAGCGGCTTTGATATCTGTCTCGAGATCGGCGTGCATGGTTGTCGCGCCGTTAAGTGCAATTTTCATATTGTCTCCAGGAGTAAAGGGGATTTTATCACGCTGTACGTTTTGAGTCCCGCGATACCGAGCTGGTTTTAACGCAGAGATCGCGGAGCACGCAGAGTGTTCCACTTAGCGGCCTTTGCGAACTGTGCGTGAAACTTCTCCCGTCCGAACCCG
>JBDTSA010000328.1:0-3541 GCA_039931335.1 Acidobacteriota bacterium | reverse complement strand
AAAACTACCGCGGGAAACCGCTTGCAGGTTCGAGTCCTGTCCTCTCCGCCATTTCTATTTTGGATTTCAGATTTCGGATTTCCGCCCGCACTTCAATTTTTCCTTTACATTAAGTCCCGGTCAGCATTGCCATTCATCATCTGTTTGAGATAGCCTATCTGAGCGAACTGAATGGCTATTCATTCAGTCACTGCTGATCTATGGCTAAGAATTCGGCGAGTTCTGCACCTGCCCGCGGTTCGATAACTGATAAGCGCGAAGCGATCCTGCGAGCCGCGACTTCGGTCTTTGCGGAGAAGGGGTTTTTTAATTCGAAAGTGGCCGACATCGCGAAGGCCGCCGGTGTCGCAGACGGGACGGTCTATCTTTATTTCAAAAGTAAGGATGACGTTCTGCACTCGATATTCGATCGGGCGATGGACGAGTTCATCGCCGAAGGCCGGCGAGAATTGGCAACGCTCGACAAACCCGAAGATAAGCTAAGGCGAATTGCCGAGCTGCACTTGGAACGCCTCGGTGCGGATCGCAACATGGCAATCGTATTCCAGATCGAGCTTCGTGGATCGATCAAGTTCATGCAGGAGTTCTCGGCCGCTGGTTTTTCCGAGTACCTGGACATCATTCGAGCGACTATCGAAGAAGGCCAAAAGCGTGGCGTCTTTCGCTCCGATCTCAAACCGATCGTCGGCGCCAAGATGTTGTACGGTGCACTGGATGAGATGGTGACCAACTGGATCATTTCCAGCAAGCGCTATCCGCTAGCTCCAATGGCCGATGAAGTGTTGAAGGTGTTCTTTGGAGGTCTGCTGGCAAAATGAATGGTAGCGTCGACGATCCTCGAGTCGATATTCCCAACCGGCAGACGGGACGCGGCGCGGCGCTCTTCGAAGACGAGCCGGTTATCCTTCCCGATCTTTTTCGTCAAGCTATCGCCAAGAACAACCTGCCCGACGCGCTGAATTACAAGCGCGGCGATCAATGGACGTCGATATCATCAGCCGAGATGATCGACCGAATTGAAAATGTTGCCTCGGGACTCTATTCGCTCGGTCTCCGGAAAGGCGATAAGGCGGCGATCCTCGCCGCTAATTCACCCGAATGGACATTTGCTGACGCCGGTTGCCAGTTCGCGGGTGTAATCGATGTTCCGATCTACACAACCCTCGCACCATCTTCTGTCAAATACATTCTAAACGACTCCGGCTCGAAAGTAGTTTTCTTCGAGCGCATGGCTGATTACGATCGCGTCGCTGATGTTGTTGCGGAATGTCGCTCGATCGAGAGGCTGATCTTCTTTAACGCCGAGGGCGTCGATGCGCAAGACGCCATCTCTCTCCTCGAACTGGAAAGTGCCGGGAGGAAACTGAGATCCAAACGGCCCGATCTTGTTTCGGAATCGGCCGAAGCGGTCAAACCTCAGGATATCGCGACGCTTATCTACACAAGCGGAACGACCGGTGAGCCAAAGGGCGTGATGTTGACCCACACCAACATTCTCTCGAACGTCATCGACGCCGGCGAGAAATACGACTTTTCGATCCATGACATCTCGCTGTCCGTGCTCCCGCTGACGCATGTATTCGAGCGATCGGCGATGTACCTCTACATCTTCAACGGCATGTCGGTTTTCTATGCGGAGTCGGTCGACAAAGTCCCTGACAACCTCCGCGAAGTGCGGCCGACTATCTTTGTCGGCGTTCCGCGTATATTCGAAAAAGTTTACGCCAAGGCAAAGTTGAAAGCGGCGCAGAAAGGCGGCATTAAAGAAAAGATCTTCGATTGGGCGATCGAGGTCGCCAAACAATTCGCAATGAAGAAAGAACGGCATGCCGAGCCTTCATTTCTTCTGTTATTGAAACACAGGATCGCGGACATACTTGTTTACAGCAAGCTGCGAGAATTTTTCGGCGGACGGCTGCGCGCATGCATCACCGGCGGGGCGGCGTTACCCGACGAGATCTTTCTGATCTTTACAGGCGCCGGAATTTCGATAATGCAGGGTTACGGCCTGACCGAAACGTCGCCGGTGATCACATCGAACAATCCCTCGTATGTGAAGCTCGGAACGGTCGGGAAACCGATCCGCAACATGCTCGTGAGAATCGCCGACGATGGCGAGGTTGAAGCGCTCGGCCCGGGGGTGATGGTCGGCTACTACAACAAGCCCGATGCGACCCGCGCCGCGTTTACCGAGGACGGCTGGTTCAAAACCGGTGACATCGGTGAGATCGATGAAGATGGATTCTTAAGAATCACCGATCGTAAAAAAGAGCTTTTTAAAACATCAGGCGGCAAATACATCGCACCGTCGCCGATCGAGCAGATGATCAGGTCGTCGCGTTTTGTCAGCCAGGCAGTCCTCGTCGGTAACGAACGAAAATTTGCCGCCGCCCTCATCGTACCTAATTTCGACATGCTCGACTCGTACGTCAAGCTAAAAAATCTTGACGCAAAAACTCCGGCCGAGATGTGCCGAAACGAACGCATCATCGATTTGATCGAACGCCAAATCGACGCCGCAACTCAGAATCTTGCACGCTATGAAAAGGTGAAGAAAATCGCCTTGCTCGAAAATGATTTGACGGTCGAGGGTGGAGAGTTGACCCCGACGCTCAAGATCAAGCGTCGGGTAGTCGAGGAAAAATATAAGGATGTGATCGACCAGATTTACGTCGAGTCGACCTAAATCTTAAAGCGGAATTGGAATTCGATTCGGAAGACCGGTCAAAGTGTCCAGCAGGATGTCGCCAATAGATTTCTTCGCTTTATCGACGACGATGATGTCGAACGGCTGGAGCAAAACGTCTTTCTGCCGGCCTTTCTTGATTTGATCGTAATTGACGGCGATCAGTTCAGGTTCGGGCGAACTACTCTTTCGCCGTCGGATCGTTATGTTCTTCGTCTTTGCTTCGCGCGTTATTCCATTCGCCATCGCGACTGCCTGAGTTAGCATCAGCCCGCCTTCCGGAATATTCAATTCACCCGGGCGAACGACCTCGCCGGTGATGTAGACCGGCGCGGCCTTATGAACAAGTATCACGTCGCCGGGTAAGATCTCCGGGTTAGATCCTTCGACGCCCTGTTTCAGACTCGCAATGCTATAAGTTTTTGAGGGAGCCCCGAGTCCACCATCCGCCGCAACTTTCCAATCTTCAGACGCTGTAGCTTCACCGCACATCGGCGGACGTGTACGAAATACCGTGATCATACCGCCGCTTTTGTCCGACTCGCCGCCGGCGACCGTGAGAAGTTCCAGAAGATACGCTCGTCGAGTGAGAATGAATTGCTGCTGCGAACGTACCTCACCATAAACACTTACGGGGGGGCGGCTCTTGCGATCGGTGACACGGAGGCTGAGCTGAGGGCCCTTCAAATACTTCGATAAAAGTCTGGTCACCTCGACTCGCAGATCCCGCTCGGATAGGCATTTTGCGACGATCGGTGTTTCAAAGAACGGGACCTCGATCTTGCCGTTCTCATCGACTGTGGAGACGAAATCGAATTGCGGCTCGCCAAGGACCTTTCCGGTGATCTCGTCACC
>JBDTSA010000327.1:0-3546 GCA_039931335.1 Acidobacteriota bacterium | reverse complement strand
TTGTTGCGCAAGGGCGGCCGCTCGAAATTATCGGTGACATTCGTTCGCCAAAGCCGGTGACGGGCCCCGATCCGAATTTCGTAGTTGATGGAAGACCGCTCGAGACCCGTTACTTCCAGAATCACGCAGCGTTTGATCTTATTTTCAAGGCGACGGGGGAGATCGATGACAATGACATTGCCTTCGATGTCCGCTTCCAGCTTTGTAACGATTCGTTTTGCCTTCCGCCTCGAACAAAGCGCGTTTCGTTGGCGGGCGAAGAAGACGTAAAGAAAGCAGTCAGCCCATCCATCAGCACTGAACCACGAACGACGAACAACGAACTACGAACCACGAACGGCCAACAGACCGATCTCTGGTCGTTCCTCTGGCTGGCCGTGACATTCGGCGCGATCTCACTGCTCACGCCGTGCGTCTTTCCGATGATCCCGATCACGGTTTCGTATTTCATGAAGCACTCGGACGGCGATCATCTGCGGACGATAAAGCTCGCGACGGTTTACTCGATCGGGATTATCGCGACGTTCTCGCTTCTCGGAATGCTGCTTGCGGTCGTTTTCGGTGCCGCGGGGATCAATCTTTTCGCTGCGAATCCGTGGGTAAATCTTTTCATCGGCGCACTTTTTCTTTTCTTCGCTTTCAACCTTTTCGGATTTTATGAGATCTCGATTCCATCGGGCTTGCTGACAAAGCTCGACAAAATCACACGTAGCGAGGAAGGCAAGGGAAGCGCATACCTTGGCGCGCTTTTGATGGGGCTGACGTTTACTCTGACGTCGTTCACGTGTACGTCGCCGTTCATCGGCAGCCTTCTTGTCTCGACGGCGCAGGGCGATTGGAAGATGCCGCTTATTGGAATGCTTGCGTTTTCCTTTGTATTTGCGTTGCCGTTCTTCGTTCTCGCGATCGCGCCACGCCTTCTGCATTCATTGCCGCGCTCCGGCGGCTGGCTGAATTCAGTGAAAGTCGTCATGGGTTTTCTCGAGATCGCGGCGGCAATGAAGTTTCTGTCGAATGTCGATCTCGTGTGGGGAGCCGGGCTGAACGAATCAGGCGTGCTCAATTACGGAAAGATCTTCACTCGGGAACTCGTACTGATAATCTGGGTCGTGATCGGATTCGGGATCGTCGCTTACGTCCTCGGCTTCTTCAAGTTTCGTCACGACTCACCGGTGAAAAAGATCACGCCGCTGCGGATTGTTTTTGCCGCTCTGTTTCTAGGCCTCTGCGTATATCTGACGACGGGAGTGCTCGGAAGAAAGTTAGGCGAACTGGAATCGTTCCTGCCGCCGAAGAATTCGAAATCTGTATTTAATGTTCTGGGAAATCCGCATGAAGAGCTCGCCTGGATGACCAACGTTTTCGAGGCTGCTCTGAAGAGAGCGAAGGCTGAGAACAAGAAGGTGTTCGTCGATTTCACCGGCTACACATGCACGAACTGCCGTTGGATGGAAGCGAATATGTTCGTACTGCCGGAAGTCCGTGCCGAGATGGATAAGTTCGTTCTTGTGAGCTTGTACACCGACGGCGAGGGTGAGGTTTACGAACGCCAACAGCAATTTCAGCAGGACACGTTTCAAACCGTGGCTTTGCCCTTTTACGCAGTGTTCGATTCAAACGGCGCGCCCATAGCGACTTTTCCGGGTTTGACACGCGATCCGAAAGAGTTCATTGACTTTTTAAAAAAAGCGCAAGAAAATTAGCGACAGCTTCATCATGACCAAAGTCGGTATCAATGAACTTGTGGACGGACTACGACAGATCCCGAACGAGATGTTTGTCTGCGAACCTGTCTACGACTATCTGAACGAACATCCGGTAGACGTCGATTCCATACAGAGATATCTTTTCTGGAGCCCCGACTTTTACACTCGCAATCTTATCTACAAGGACGAGCGTTTTGAAATGATGGCGATATGTTGGGAATCCGGACAGGTTTCGCGCGTACACAATCACTGCGAGCAGCGGTGTTGGATGACGGTGCCGATCGGTCGTCTGAAAGGCCAGAATTTTGCCGTCGAAGAGATGGATAAATCTCGCGGCTACTGCAAATTGCGCGAAACGGACAACTTCGAATTGGCGGATTGTCTCACCGCTAAGGTCGAACTCGAGGAACCGATCCACCAGATATTGAACCTTCCCGAATACGACGATCGCGCGGTTAGTATTCACATCTACTCGAAACCGTTCGACCACTGCATTTCCTACTGCCGGGACACCGATACATTTAAAGACGTAAAGCTTTTTTATACGAGCATAGGCGGCGAACTATGTGACGGCGTGCGTCTGTAAGATCTATCGCTCCTATTTTTGTAATCCGGTAATTCGTAATTCCGTAATTCGTAACTGATAATTATTACCCGATGCTTCAGGACCGGCGAACAGTCACGATTATTGCGCTTGTGTTGTGTCTCGTGTACGTCGCCGTTCGGCTGTGGCACCTCACGGATTCGTGTCTGTGGTTCGACGAGATCTTTAGCGTGCATGCCGCCGAGCACACATGGGAATCGCTCTTCACATTCATCGCGCAAGATCTTATTCACCCACCGCTTTTCTACGCGACTTTGAAATTATGGATCGGTATCGGCGGTGAAAGTCTGTTGTGGCTCAGACTGCTGCCGGTATTGTTCTCCGCGATCGCATTGGTCCCGTTCGTCTATCTGTGCAAGGAACTAAAATTCTCGAATTCAGTGATGTTGATGTCGCTCGCTTTTCTCGCGGTCAACGGCTCGCTGATCAAGTACACTCAGACGCTGCGAATGTACAGTATGCTGATGTTCTTGTCGCTGCTTTCGATCTGGTTGTTCGCGAGATACTTTAACCGCGGTAAGAGTTTTGTTCCGCTGCTGATCGTTAACCTACTTCTTATCTACACGCATTATTTTGGCTGGCTCGTCATTGGCGCTGAAGTGGCCGCCCTCCTAGTTTTCCAAACGATTAAGTGGCGCCGAATGGTGACCATGCTCGGCGTTCTGATCGTGAGCTTCATTCCATGGATGCTTGTCGTCGCACGGGCGGCGAGATCCGGTTCGGACGTGGGTCAAAACATAAGTTGGATGACGCGGCCTGGAATGGGCGAGATGATGGCGTTCGTTTTCGATCTGACCGAGCCGTTTTACTTTCAAGCTAGCAACGGCGAACCGGCATCCATATACCGCGTCTCTATCCCGATCGTCTTGATCTTGCTTACGGCATTTGTCATTTATCTCAGCAATTGGAATCGCGACGAAGACAAACAGCCGCTTTACTTTCTCGCACTGTTTGCGATCTTGCCTGCCATTGTGGCTTTCCTCGCGAGCTGGATATTACCTTATTCGGTTTGGGGCACGCGCCATTTGATCGTCATCTACGCGCCCGCAGCAATTCTTTTCGCTTATTTTGTTACCCGCATCCAGATCGCGTGGTTTAGAACCGCGGCGGTAACTCTGTTGCTGCTGCTGTGTGGCTACTCACTGCTTCTGCAGGCGACCAGGCCGACGCCGCGATATGTTTGGTGCGGATGGAATGACGTCGCTGAACAGATCCGGAGCCAGCAGCGAGTCGGCC
>JBDTSA010000326.1:0-3555 GCA_039931335.1 Acidobacteriota bacterium | reverse complement strand
CTGACAAAAAACGGAGTAACCGGGGCCATCGAGATTTCGGAGTACATTGTTCTGGTCAACCCGATCGAGACTTTCCGAGGTCTCGTGACCGCGAACGACAATATGATCAAGGGCGCGAGAAAGAAGGAGTTGAGCGGGCTAGGCGACGAAGCTTATATCTGGGCCTCGGCTAATCCAAATGCCCACGCGACGGTTTTTTTCAGGAAGGGAAAGACTTATGTTGCGGTATTCTTGCCGGGTAAGCTGGCGGCTCAGCGGTTCGCGAAGCATGTCGCTGATAACATGCCGTAGACATCTTCACACTCGCCGATCGATTCAACCGGGCAGGCGTTGAAAGCTTCCTGACAAAGAGCGAATTCCTCGGCTGTCTCGGGCTGTTTGTAAACGTACGAGTATCCGTTCTCATCGTTGCAGCGAAAGTTCGCCGGCGATGTATCGCGGCACACATCGCAGTCAATGCACTGGCTGTCGACGTAAAATTTGCCCGGCGTATTGTCGCGTAACTTGTCGGAAACCTGTGCCATAAAAGTTAGCCCGCGAAAAACGCTAAATGGATTTTTTCGCAACTTTCGCGTATTTCGCGGGAAGATCCTTATCCCTTCTTCTCCGTCAGCGAGATCATCCTCTCAAGCGCGATGCCGGCGAAGTGCTTCGTTTCGTCGTCGACGACGATCTCATTCACGACAACGCCGTTTACAAGATTATCCATCGCCCACGCTAGATTCGGCGGAGCGATCCGGTACATGGTCGCGCACATGCAGAGGTCGGGCGCGAGCAAACGGATTTCTTTGTCGGGAAAACGCTGCTGCAGCCGATTAACCAAATTTACTTCCGTCCCGATCGCCCACTTTGATCCGCTCGGCGCATTCTCGACAGTCTTGATGATAAAACTCGTCGATCCGTCAAGATCGCTGATCTCAACCACTTCGCGCATGCACTCGGGATGAACGAGCACCTGTACGCCGGGGATCTCATCGCGGATCTTATCGACGTGCCATGGTTTGAATCTTCCATGCACCGAACAATGGCCGCGCCAGAGGATCAGCTTTGCTTCGCGCAGTTGTTCCGCAGTATTTCCGCCGAGCTCTTCATGCGGATTCCAGAGCGCCATCTTGTCGAGCGGAATTCCGAACTTGGCGCCGGTGTTGCGCCCGAGATGCTGATCGGGGAAAAAGAACATCTTGTCGAACTGTTTCAGGTAAATGTCGAACAGCGGAACGGCATTCGACGACGTGCAGACGACGCCTTCATTGCGTCCGCAGAACGCCTTGATCGCCGCGGACGAATTCATGTAGGTGATCGGGGCGACCTTTTGTTCGAGTACGCCGATATCGCGAAGCTGCTCCCACGCATCCTCGACCTGATCGATCGTCGCCATGTCCGCCATCGAACAACCCGCGCCGAGATCCGGCAAGATCACACGCTGCGAAGGTTTCCCAAGAATGTCGGCCGACTCGGCCATGAAGTGCACGCCGCAGAAGACGATGTATTCCGCATCTGTCTGAGATGCCATGACGGACAACTGATAAGAATCGCCGGTCAGGTTCGCATGCTTGATCACATCGTCGCGTTGATAGTGGTGGCCGAGGATGACGACACGTGGGCCGAGGGCTTCGCGAGCGGCTTCGATCTGAGTCGCCAACTCGTCGTCCGTCATGACGAGAAAATCTTCGATGGTCCTGACCTGTTCTGTTACTGCTGGCATCATGAAAATCATGGCGCTTTAGCAGGTCGGAATCAACCGCCGAGGCGCTGAGACGCGAAGGTAAGGAGAATTAGGGGGCGTTTGGGTTGAAGAGACGGAGCGGGAAGCGGGTATCGAGTGTCATCCGACACAGAAACCTCTTGGGTCCCAGCGTCTCGGCGGTTCTATTGATGTCAGGCGACGCCGGCGATCTTTTCAATAAGGAGAACTATGCCGTAGGAAAGGGCCGCGATGAGCGCGGCCATAGGGATCGTAAGTACCCAGGCCCAGACGATGCGGCCCGCGACTCCCCATTTGACCGCCGACAGTCGCTTTGCGGCACCGACGCCGACGATCGAGCCTGTGATGGTATGAGTCGTGGAGACCGGGATGCCGGTAAAAGTCGCGAAGAACAATGTTGCGGCACCTGCCGTCTCGGCGCAAAATCCGCCGACCGGCTGCAGCTTGACGATCTTCGTGCCCATCGTTTTTACGATCCGCCATCCGCCTGAGAGCGTGCCGAGCCCGATCGCGGCATGCGCCGCAAGAACGACCCAGAGCGGAATCTCAGGGAGCTTGCCAGCCGATGTCATCTGCAGAAAACCACCTGAAACGAGAACGATAGTAATGATCCCCATCGTCTTCTGCGCGTCGTTGCCGCCGTGGCCGAGCGAAAATGCGGCAGCCGAGAATAATTGGCCGATGCGAAAGCCCTTGTCGATCTTGTTAACCGAAACTTTTCGAAAGATCCAGTAAACCGCGACCATCAAGAAGAAACCGAGCGTCATTCCGATCAAGGGCGACAGTACGATGAACGTCAGCGTCTTTATCCATCCGGCGGCTTTGAGGACGGTTTCAACTCCAAAAAATCCAAAGTGCCAAATGTACGACGAGATGGCCGAGCCGGCATAAGCTCCGACAAGCGCATGTGAACTCGAGGTTGGAAGGCCGAGCCACCACGTGATCAAATTCCAGATCGTCGCACCAAGAACGCCCGCAAGTAGCACATATAACTGATCGCCGGGCGGGATCGCGGCAATGTTTATCATATCTCCGCCGATGGTTTTGGCCACCGCAGTTCCGAAAACAACGAACGCGATAAAATTGAAAAAAGCCGCCCAGATAACTGCGACGCCCGGGCTCAGCACCCGCGTCGCCACGACTGTCGCTATCGAATTTGCCGCGTCGTGAAACCCGTTGACGTAGTCGAATACGAGTGCGATCACAATGATCAGCACAACGAGGCTTAACGCAGCTGTTTGTCCTTCCATAATTGGTTGGTTGATCTTGTTCGTAGTTCGTTGTTCGTTGTTCGTCCGAGATGCGGTCAAAGGGACAATCAACGAACTACGATCAACTAACAACGATCAAGGATCGACGAACTAGTTGTGCTTCAAAACTATGCTCTCGATAATATTCGCGACGCTCTCGCAGCGGTCGGTCGCGTTCTCGAGAATTTCGTAAAACTCTTTCCACTTGATGACGGCGATCGGATCCTTCTCTTCTTTGAATAGCTGGCCGATCGCTCTGAAGTAGACGTCGTCCGCCTCATTCTCGAGGCGGTGGATTTCGCGAAACCGTTCCGTGATCCCAGTCGGTTTGCTGAGCACCGACACCGCACCGTTGATCTCTACCCCGAGGTCCTTGATGATCCGCGCGAGCTGACGCGAATAAGCGTTCTGCTCGCGAATGTCGTACATCACGATCGCTCGCACACCCGCGTCGATGTAGTCGCAGATGTCGTCCAGGGCGACGGCGAGTGTGTAAATATCTTCGCGGTCGAACGGTGTGATAAACGATTTATTGAGCTTGTTCGTGATCTGGTGCGTGATCTGGTCGCACGCGTGCTCAACGTCCTTGATCCGGGTCTT
>JBDTSA010000325.1:0-3570 GCA_039931335.1 Acidobacteriota bacterium | reverse complement strand
GCCTTGCCGATAAGGTATCACCCGGCGAACGCGAGTGGATCTTGTCCGCTCGGGATCAGAACGTCGGCAACGCAGCCGGACAGCTCACTCACCTTCAACAGCTTGTGAAATTATTTCCCCGCGATAAGCGTGCGCATTCGCAGCTTGGATTTTATTATCGAGGTGTCGGCGACGAGCCGACCGCGCTAATGCATTTCAACGAGGCAGCAAAAATAGATAAAAATTATGCCCCGGTCTTCAACAATATCGGCTACTCGAACATGGCGTTGGGAAAATATGCCGACGCCGAAGCAGCGTTCAAAACTTACATTAAGCTGATCCCTAACAATCCGAACCCGTACGATTCATACGCCGAGATGCTGATGAACACAGGTAAGTACGACGACTCCATAAAGCAATACAACATGGCTCTATCTAAAGACCCGACCTTCATCGCATCGTACAGAGGGATGGGAAACGACTATGGCTATAAGGGCGACTATGCAAAAAGCCGCGAAACCTACGGCCTTATGTTTTCCAAGGCGACAAACGACGGCAACCGCGACCAGGCGCTCTTGTCGACCATGAACTCATGGCTCGCTCAAGGGAAATATAACGAGGCGTTAGAGGTAAATGCTAAACGCATAGCGGTGTCTAAGGCCGCAGGCGACGCCCAGACCTTGATCGGCCTCTACAATCTTGCCGGGTTTATCAACGTCGAAGCGGGCAATATGGATGGCGCTCTTGCTCAGTTTGAAATGGCGTCAAAGCTTCAGGATGATCCTTCACTGGCACCCGGACTCAAGGGCAACCGAGAGTTCAACGAGAGATTGGCGCGGGCGCGCTATTTGGCGGCGCGTGGCGAATTCGACAAAGCTCAAAGCGAACTGAATCTCGCGAAGGGCACGAACGTGAATCAGCAAAGAGGCTTTAGCCAGGTGTCAGGCTATCTGGCGCTTCAACAGAAAAACTACACTAAAGCTAACGAGTTTTTTGCTAAGGCGAATCCTGCGGATCCCTACGTCTGGTACTATCAGGCCGTCGCGCTCGAAGGAGCGGGCGACACGAAAGGTGCGATGGCGCTTTACCAAAAGATAGTCGACCGTAACCAACTCGACGCCACCGGCTACGCGATAGTCCGGCCGCGAGCGATGGCAAAGCTGAAAAAATAGCTCGCTTGTGAAGGGCTGTCCCAACACGAGAAGTTTTGAACGGCAGAGATCCGGGCGCGAGAACGCCGAAGGATCTCTGCCGTTTTTTCATCTTGTTCGTGTTCTTTTTTTTTCGTGTGCTTCGTGTGAGTTCGTGGTTCCCTCTTCAAAACCTAACCACGAATCACACGAAACACACGAAACATACGAAAAACCGCGAGGCGCAGAAGCGAAATAAACCGCCCGACATTATTTCTCGTCATTTTCCGGCCGTCCGCGGTGTTTTCATTTAGTTCCCGTATTTAATAAAACCACTATGCGAAAAGAACGCCTCCGTGCCCTCTGTCTCGTCACACTACTCTCGTTCGTTTTCACACTTCACATCCACGCACAGTCGTCGCCGAAACTCACTGCGGCGCAGTGGCAGGCCGATGTCCGCTTTCTCGGCGATGAGCTCCCGCGCCGGCACAAGAATGCGTATCACCGCATGAAGCGCGAAGATTTCGAAGCGGCCGTCAATCAGCTTTACAAAGCCGTACCCACGATGACCGACGACGAGATCGCCGTCGCTCTGATGAAGCTCGTCGCGATGGTGCACGATGGCCACACCAGTCTGGATCCACGGCAGTTTGTGCGGGGCGGCATTTACCCGATCCGGCTTTACCGGTTCAGCGACGGCATGTATGTCCGGGCGGCTGCACCCGCTTATGCCGATCTGGTCGGTGCGAAGGTTCTGCGAATCGGCGGCATCGGCATCGATCAAGCGATGGCCGCGGTTGCACCGGTCGTCGCTGCCGACAATGAAATGGGAGTTATGGAAATGGCGCCGATGATGTTTTCTCTTCCCGAAATAGTCTCCGGCCTGAAGATCACGAGCGACAAACAGAAACTCGACATCACCGTTAGCAAAGACGGAAAGGAGCGCGTTGTTTCGGTTCGTCCGGAGGGTTCGATCGAGAACATCATCACGCATTCGACGAATTGGATCGACGCGGCCGCCAAAACCGACGTGCCGCTTTACATGACGCATCCGGGCGATTGGTTCTGGTTCGAATATCTCAAGGACAAACAGATCGTCTATGTAAATCAGGACGCCGTTCAGAACAAGCCGGACATGACGCTGGGCGATTTTTATAAACGCGTGTTCGATTTCATCGAAGCGAATCCGGTAGACAAGCTCGTCATCGATCTCCGAAACAACGGCGGCGGCAACAACACTCTGAACGCCCCGATCATCATCAACCTGATCCGCTCAAAGATCGACAAACGCGGGCACCTGTTTGTCATCACGGGCCGCCAGACATTTTCCGCCGCGCAGAATTTCGTTAACCAGATCGAAAAATGGACCGAGCCCATTTTCATCGGCGAGCCGACATCCGACCACGTGAATCTGTACGGCGACAACCGTCCGTTCCCGCTGCCGAACAGCGGCCTCGTCGTCCGCGCATCGACGCTTTGGTGGCAGGATCTCGACCCGCGAGACGACCGCAAATGGACCGCGCCCGAGATAGCGGCCGACCTCTCCTTCGACGACTACCGTCTCGGGCGCGACCCGATGTTCCAGGCGGTGCTCGATTACAAACCGGGCACCACCATAAGCGAGCTTATCCAGGACGCGGAAGCTCGTGAATCGCTCGGCGATTTTCCTGAACGATACAGAAAGATCAAAGCCGACCCGCGAAGCAGGTACGTCGGCAGCGAAGCGAGGATGAACCAACTCGGCTACAACCTCCTCGCCAAAAAACGAACCGCCGAGGCGGTCGAGATCTTCCGACTCAACACCGAATTCTACCCATCGTCCGCCAACGTGCACGACAGCCTCGGCGACGGCCTCACCGCCGCGGGCCGCCCAGACGAAGCGATCAAGAGTTACGAAAAAGCCCTGTCGATAGATCCCAATTATCCGTCGTCTATTGAGGCCCTAAAGCGCCTTAGAAAAAACTGATGTGAGAACCGCGAGGGGAACGTCGATCCGCGAGGTCTGCGTGGAACCCAAATCTTTGACCACCGGAGTACAATAGAAAGCGGCCGTGGATTCGATAGGGGGAGAAATGCGATACCTCCGCAGAACGTACATTCCAATAATTCTCGCTTCCCTACTGGCGATGTCCGCGATGGCTCACCCGGGATCGGGTATTCTTGTTGACCGGCTTGGACAGGTCTATTTCATCGACACGGGTTCGGGGTTATGGAAGATCGATACACGCGGCGCGGTAAGCCATCTTTCACCTCTAAGAAACCATTGGCTGGCGATGGATCCGAATGACCGGTTCACGCAATCGCATCTGCCGACGGACCCGGGCCGCGATTGGGTCATAACCGCTGCCGGCTCCAATCCCACAATACTCATCTCCACCGACTTTCCGCTGATGATAGGCCAGGACGGAAATCTGTACTACCCCTCTGCTCGTGAAAGGAACGTGCGGATAATGCGGACCAC
>JBDTSA010000324.1:0-3582 GCA_039931335.1 Acidobacteriota bacterium | reverse complement strand
AACCGCTCTCTTATTCCTGATACCGTTCGGACTTGGATACGGAGGAGCGTTCGTGTTGATCCAGCGCCTCGCCGCCGATCTGTTCGGGCAGCGGGATTATCCGAAGATCCTTGGGGCTATCACAATATGCGAGACGCTTGGTGCGGTGGTTGGCGGTATGATCACGGGTCGGCTCGCCGACATGGCCGGCGGCGACTACGCCGTTGGTTTTTACGGTGTGATCGTCGCGGCGGGCGTGGCGTTCGCTCTGCTGTTAGTGCTGAATCTTAAGAAAGTGATTTTAGCTGCAAAGCGGTATCAATGATGCGCCTCGGCCGCTCTATTTGTGGAAAAGGTTCACTTCTCTCGATCAACCATTCCTACCAGCACGAGAGCCCTGACGTTCAAACCAGATCGTGACTCGCAGAATGACGAGCGTGAGAATCGTCGCGATGACCGCAAGCCCGAGTCCGCCGAGTCCAACCGTAACGCCGATCGCAGCAGTCATCCAGATGCCAGCTGATGTCGTTACGCCTTGGATATTAGGATCGGTTTCGCGCTTTAGAATCGCACCCGCCCCGACAAATCCGATACCGGTAATAATTCCTTGAACGACTCGCGAGATGCCGTCCGAGTTCGCCCTTATGCCGGCACCAAGACACGCGAGTATAAAAACGGTCGTCCCTGTTGTTACGAGAATGTGCGTCCGTAAGCCGGCGGCTTTTCCTGCACGCTGGCGTTCGAGACCGATCGCCGCACCGAGAATGGTTGCGGTCACGAGCCGAAGCAACAATATCGTAAGGTGTGTTCCGTCCGGGAGGCCGCCCGTAAGCTCCGACCAAAAGATGTCCATGGTTCGGAATTATAGATCAAAACGACCTCGCCGCAAGATTCATGTCAGACGCATCTCGACAGATCGAACTCCACCGCGGCATCCGGAATTTGTAACGCCACGTCATCGCCGGTTCGGCCGTCCGACCGGCAGCCCATCAGAAAGATTCCAGCTCCTTCATCGTCCGTCCGATGGAGCCCGGCCCCTTTGGATGCTTCCTTTCGAACTCGACGTTGAACCTCTCCCTTTCGATCAGCTCAGCATTCCACTCTCCAATTGTCTTATACGATGAAAACTCGAATCGGTCCTCCATATTGCACCCGTCGAGAAACCAAAACATCGGCGTGTCAAAATCTTCCGCGAGGGCGATGCAGCACGGACAATTCTCATCCATCATGATCTCGTCCGCTGACAGGGTTATGTTGATTCGCTGCTTCTCGAGTTCGATCACCTCCAACGGAGTGCGTCCCGAAAACTCCGCGTCTGGTGTCCGCAGCCATTCATCCCGCAGACTCGACAATCGTACGATCTCATCTTCGATCTCCACCGGATCAACGAAGCGGCGCCGCTCCGCGGCATCAGCTAATAGATAGCGGAACAGATCGTAGTGGAGCACCCATTCGTGGGTACCAAAGCCGGCATTCAGGTAGGCGAATGAATTTTTTGCGAGGGGCGGCGGGCAAACCTTTGTCATCGACCACTGAAGAGAGCGCGACTGCAAGTCGAAATCGATAAAATCCTGCTTTTCGAGAAACACATCGCGCGGACTCCGGTCGCGAAGGTCTTTTCGTCTGGACATTAACCAGTCGGCATGGATATCGCCAAATGCGCCTTCGGTATCGGGATCCGGTATTTCAGAAACCGCGAGTGCGATATACGCGATCATGGGGCGGCCGAACAATATCGGACGTGCGTCGAACGGCGCCCGTCTCAACCGATCTTCGCGTTGAGCTATTCGAGTTCCGCGATAAAGCGCCATCGACTCGACGAACACCCAGTCGTCAGGCACCTGGTATGGGATCCAGATGTCGTCATCGTCGGCAAACTCACATGGTACGCGGACTCTCCCGGCGGCGCTTGGAATCGAATACGTAGTGTCGAAGCCAACCGTACGGCTCGAAAGATCGATCGCCACGATACCCGCGTCATAAGGCTCAAGATCCTCGTGTCCTCTGAATCCGCAGAGCGGGGGCCAGTCCGATGCGGATTTAACGTAGCGGCTTAGTGCCGATTGGAATTCAGGTATCGTTTCGGGTTCTGCGGTGAGGGACGCGATGAGCGGTTCGGTCATTGAGCCGTGCAGGTCGCCGCTGACACACTGGTACCCGTCGGAGATGTTGAATCGTACAGAACTCATATTGTGGGAGCCTCCTTTAATGTTGCTTTGATTCGGATGGACAGTCCGCGGACGAGTCGTTAGCCGCCCGAGTTGATAAATGTCGGAAGGTTTGCCGCGAACAGGTGATCGGCTCAGAGCGTCAGCTACGGGCTCAATTCGAGATCTCACATGAGATCTCGAATGGTGGCCCTATGGCGCCACGTCGATTCACAGCTTGTCCATAGTTCGGAGATTGTAGAAAAAACACCTGAGCGTAGGCTTTAATTTTTCTAAAATCTTCTGGACAGATTGAAACCGAGGATCAGCCGCTGCGGCTTAAGGACGAGGTTGCTCGAATTGTAACGACTCGTTGTCGTCGTTCGTGTGTTCGAAAACGTCAGTGTGAATGAATGCTTGCCGATATTCCGCTGGATTCCGAAACCGATCTCGGGCTGCGACTCATGCCGAAATCCGATGACGTTGAAGTTGTTCTCGAAAATCGCCAACGTGCGCCCGAGCTTGAAGCCCGTTCGCGGAGTGAACTCGAACAAGGCAAGCAGGTTGGGCGTGATCATTACGCTCGTTCCAAATCCGAAGGACGCGCCGTGCGTGCCTAGATCGAACGAATTCGCGATCGTCGCCTGCGGGAAGAAATCGGTCGGACGTGGATTGAAGCGCCGTTGCCCGTTTGCATTCAAGTGAATAGCCGGCGAGAAGAAAAGGTAAACGCGTTTGCCGAGGCGAGCCGATAAGCGTGCCTGAAAATTGTACGTGTACTCCTCGGTGAAATTGCCGTTGCCTTCCACGCTCGCGTAGCCTTGCAGCGCGATCGGCGAATCCTGATCGTGTTCGAGGAAGTTGTATCCGAGACCGATCTCGATCGTCCGGCATAACCCGCGCAGACAAAGCGGCGAACGGTACACCGAGGCGAAGAGTTTGTCTGTGATGCCGTAACGAAGACCAAATGAAGCGACGCCAAAGCTGTCCAGGCCGAGCAGGTTGCGCCCGCTTTGATCCAGCGGATGCAACGGTTGCGTGAACCGGTGGGTGAATTCGAGATTCCAGGTGCCTTTAGGGACTTTCTTCGGTGTCGGGACGTTTATCAATCGCCCGTCGTACGGCTCTTCCCCTTTATCGAAACTATATGCGCTTTCCTCGACCGGTGGTTCGGTTTTGTCGGACGCGGTCGCCTCAGCCGGTACCGGTGCGAGCACTGTGGCAGCGGACTCGACAGTCCTTTTGTTGACATCAACCAGTACTCGTTCGCCGTTCGCCTCGACATACACGACGCCCGGATTCGCGTCGTCAAATACAACCTTGATCTTCTCTTGTTTGGCGTCGGACGGTGTTGGCTTCGGCTCGAGAGCAGCGACAACGCCCGCAGCTTTCGTATTATTCTTCGCCGCGGGCGCATGTTCCTGCGCCCGGGCAAACTGAAACAGGATCAAAAGTA
>JBDTSA010000323.1:0-3592 GCA_039931335.1 Acidobacteriota bacterium | reverse complement strand
GATGGTCTTTGCCGCGGCACTGCTCGCGGTCTTTCTGCGCGGTCTGGCGGAGATCGCAGGCCGCTTTATCAATGTAAGCGAAGGATGGCTGGTGATGATCGTCTCGGGGATCTTGATCTTGATCCTCGCCGGAGCGATCGCGATGCTCGCCCCGGACGTTGCGCAGCAAATGCAGCACCTGCGGGAAGAGCTTCCGAAATCCGCGCAGGCGGCGGCGAATTACATTTCGCAATTCGGTTGGGGACGGACGATCATCGATCAGCTGCCCGGGGTTGAAGACGTCCGACAGAGTATCAATCCGTCGCAATTACTCAGCGGCGTGGGAGGATTCTTCTCGACGACCGTCGGCGCCGTCGGAAATTTCTTTATCGTCATTCTTCTCGCGATCTATCTCGCCAGCGAGCCTCGATTCTATATTCGAGGACTTATCAAATTATTTCCAAAGCGGCGTCGGCATCGTGCAACTCAGGTAGTCGGAGCGGTCGGCGAGACGCTTCGCTGGTGGCTGATCGGAAAAGTCGCATCGATGATCTTTATCGGCCTGCTGACCTGGATCGGATTGAAGATCCTCGGTGTGCCGCTGGCATTGACGCTTGGGTTGATCGCAGGACTGTTGTCATTTATTCCGAATTTTGGCCCGATAATTTCGGCGGTACCCGCGCTCTTGCTCGCGTTTATCGAGAGCCCGATCATGGCGCTCTATGTACTAGGACTTTACGTCGGCGTCCAATTGATCGAGTCGAATGTCGTGACGCCGTTGATCGAGCGCGAGACAGTTGAGCTGCCGCCGGCACTGACGATCGTCTTCCAGCTTGTCCTCGCCGTACTTGTCGGCGGGCTCGGGCTGGTTTTAGCGACACCTCTGCTCGCCGTTATCATGGTGCTGGTGCAGATGGTTTATATACAGGACGTACTCGGTGATAAGGACGTGGAAGTCGAGGAGAAAGGTTTGGATGAGAGTTGAGTTCAGGGTTCAGGGTTCAGAGTTCAGCGTTCAGAGTTCAGAGTTCAAAGTTAAGCTTTCTGAACTTGAAACGCCGAACCGCGAACTCTGAAGTCCGAATTTAAACTCTGAACTCTGAACTCTGAACTCCGAACTGAACTAAAGGCATTTATGATCGAACGATATACATTGCCCGAGATGGGCGCGGTCTGGTCACTGCAGAATAAATTTCAAAAGTGGCTCGATGTCGAAATTGCCGTCTGCGAAGTTCATGCTGAAGACGGCACGATACCAAAAGAGGCACTTGCTGAAATCAAATCGAAAGCCGCGTTCACCGTCGAGCGCATCAACGAGATCGAAACGACGACGGATCACGACGTTATCGCCTTCACGACGAATCTTGCGGAGAACATCGGCGATGCAGCGCGTTTCGTTCATTACGGACTGACATCAAGCGATGTCGTCGACACGGCGAACGCTCTATTGCTGAAAGAGTCGTGCGACATTCTGCTGAAAAAGGCGGATGAGCTGCTCGCCGTTCTGAAACGCCGGGCGTTCGAATTCAAGGACACACCGCAGATCGGACGAACGCACGGCATTCATGCCGAGCCGACATCGTTCGGATTGGTTTGGGCGCTCTGGTATTCCGAGATGCAGCGAAATCGCGAAAGGCTTGAGACCGCGAAGCAGCGCATTGCGGTCGGGAAGATCAGCGGAGCCGTCGGAGCATTCGCGCATCTTTCGCCAGACGTTGAAGAACGCGTGTGCGCCAAACTTGGACTGGGAGCAGCGGATGTTTCGACGCAGGTCATTCAGCGCGATCGTTACGCCGAGTATCTTTGCACGCTCGCGATAATTGCTTCGACGCTCGAGAAGATCGCGCTACAGGTCCGTCATTGGCAGCGCACCGAGGTCCGCGAGGCGCAGGAAGCTTTCAAAAAAGGACAGAAGGGTTCGTCGTCGATGCCGCACAAGCGGAACCCGATCTTGTCCGAGCGCATTTGCGGGATGGCTAGGACTGTTCGTGCAAACTCGATCGTCGGCTTGGAGAACGTCGCGTTGTGGCACGAGCGCGATATCTCGCACTCATCGGCAGAAAGGATCGTGTTGCCCGACTCGTCTGCGACACTCGATTACATTCTTGCGAAGGCGACGTCTCTGCTGGACACGCTGATCGTTTATCCGGAAAACATGCTGAAGAATCTCAACCTGACTCACGGCCTGGTATTCAGCGGACAGTTGATGCTTGCGTTAACGCAAAAGGGAATTTCGCGCGAAGACGCTTATGTGTATACCCAGCGGAATGCGATGAAGGTTTGGGATGAAGGCGGAGATTACTTGGAGCTCGTAACAAAAGACGCGGACATCTCTTCGAATCTGTCATCGGAAGAGATCGCCCGCGTCTTTGATCTGAAACATTATCTGCGAAACGTGGAAAGAGTTTTCGCTCGCGTCTTCGATTAACCGTTAGCCCATTTTTCGGCCATGTCGCCAACGACTGGAAATTTGAACTGCTCGCCCTGGTAACCTTTTACCATTCCATAGATCATCGCTCCGAGGAACGCCACGACGACTGCAATAACGAGAAGATAGAAGAGCATCGCGAGCATAGTTGAACCGGTTACGCCGGCGACAACAGCGGTGAAGACCTGGAGGGCGACGACGACAACGATATACGCTCCGGTCAGCAGCAACGACTGAAACGCGTGAAATCTCATCATCCGATTATCTTTGTCTGTGACCAATACAATAATGCTGTAGATCAAGCTGATCGCGCATAAGGGCAGATAGCAGAGCAGAGCCCCGACATTCGTATCCAGCCCAAGTGCAGTTTTACCACCTGACATGTTTTGCATAATGAGTTTGTTTTCTCCTTTAGGGGTTCGATTCTTTCCAAGAAATGGCAGAAAAAGACTGTCGGAAAGTTATCACAAGACGTTGATTAAAACAACAAACTCGGGCACAATCTACAATTTCTTTCAGGGAGAAATATGAAAGCAAAAGTATATGTCACGCTAAAACCGAGCGTCCTTGATCCTCAGGGAAAGGCGATCCATCATTCGGTCGAGCTGATGGGGTTCGAGAAGATCGCGGATGTGAGGCAAGGAAAGTATTTCGAGATCTCTTTAGACGACGCCGTCACGGAAACCGAAGCAAAGTCCGCGGCGGAAAAAATCGCGAAAGACGTGTTGGCGAATCCCGTGATCGAAGATTACAAGGTCGAGGTAGTCGCCGGTTCTTAGTTCGTTGTTCGTGACTCCTTAGTTTGTTCTTGATTTGTTGATAGGAGATTGTCGCGAGAAGAGCTGGGACCACCAACAACGAACCAAGAGCAACGAACTAGTTTTATGAAATTCGGAGTAATAGTTTTTCCCGGTTCCAATTGCGATCACGACGCATACCACGTCGTGTCGAAACATGTCGGTCAGCCCGTCGATTTCGTCTGGCACAAAGAGACAGATCTGAGCAGCTACGATGCGGTGATCGTACCCGGCGGATTTTCGTACGGCGATTATTTACGAGCCGGTGCGCTTGCGCAGTTCTCGCCGGTGATGAACGCGGTAAAGAATTTTGCTGCGAAAGGGAAATTCGTCTTCGGAATCTGTAACGGATTTCAAGCCTTAGTAAAATCAGGTTTGTTGCCTTATG
>JBDTSA010000322.1:0-3603 GCA_039931335.1 Acidobacteriota bacterium | reverse complement strand
GACGCCCGGAAAAACGCCTAGTCCAAAAGTAAAAAGCAAAGCCTTCGAGAGGCCGCGATAACCATGTTCGTGAAAGACGACCGCGGGATCTATCTGAGGATGCATGCACGCCGCGTACGACCGGCATATAGCCGTGGCTTCGATGAAACTCCACGCACATTCGCCTGACAGGATGCACGACCCAGACAAAAAAAGCTGCGCGAGTTTTACCTCACGCAGCTTTATTATCTGAAGCACCGACTAACTAGTAGCGGCGAACCTTCACGTAGCGTCTTTTCTTCTTGTTCAGCTTGTATGTGTACAGGGCCGAACCACCGGCACCAACACCGGCACCGATCAAAGCACCCTTACCGCCGCCAGCGAGACCGCCGATCAAAGCACCGGCGCCCGTACCGAGAGCAACGTTGATGCGATTACGGTGACGTCTGTAGTAACTCGGCTTAGCTACGCGAACGTAGCGAACTCGCCCGTTACGAACAACTCGACGCATATAATAACTACGCGTCTGAGCTTCAACACCCAAACTCGTGGTCGTTGCCGGGGCCGCAAACAGAAACAAGCCACCGATAAATGTCATTATTACGAAACTAACTATTAATCTATTCATCCGATCATTTCCTCCAAAAATCCAGTATCCAAATTGTACGGAGAGAGCCGATACTCGAGATAGTCAGCAAGCGGGGTGCCAAGCGAAGCGTACGACTTTCGTGCACAATCCGAGTATAGTCGTTTTTCCTCCTTGTTTGCAGTAGAATAGCCGCTATGTCCGATATTTTTCGCCTGACCTCCCGTCCCAATCCCGATACATTCTTCACTCGATATGACGCAAACGACCCGCGTTTGGGTGAGATCGTTCCGCACGATCCGGACGATTATTCCGCTTCGGACATTGTAATTCTCGGTTGCCCGCAGGACGAGGGCGTGCGCCGCAATCGCGGACGCGAGGGCGCTGCCGGCGCACCGGACGCGATCCGTGAGCAGTTCTACCGGCTGACTCCATTCAATATCAAGAAGAAACTTTTCGATATCGGCGACACGGTCATCGGCGGCTCGCTTGAGGAAACTCACGAGACGCAGTGTGCAGTCGTCAAGCAAATTCTGAATGACGGAAAGCGACTAATTGTGCTTGGTGGCGGAAACGATATCTCGTATCCCGACGGACGCGCGATGAGTGAAGTATTCGGACCTGAGAAGTGGATCGGGATCAATGTAGATTCGCACCTGGATGTCCGCATCGCCGATCAACGTAACAGCGGCACTCCGTACCGGCAGCTTTTGGAAGAGGGATATCTGCTACCCAAGTACTTCTACGAGGTTGCATATCAGACACATCTCGCATCGCCGGTCTATTACAAATATCTTCGCGATCTGGGCGTCAATCGGATCTCTCTCGAAATCCTTCGTTCCCGGGAACAGGCGGACATGGAATTGAAGGAAAACATTCGCCACCGGTTCATCGGACAGAGCTCATCGCTCAACACCTTTTTTGGTTTCGACATTGACGCGGTCCGCTCGTCCGATGCTCCGGGTTCCTCGGCACCGTCTCCGCTTGGACTTCGGGCCGGCGAATTTATAACGCTAGTGAAGTACGCTGCTTCGCTCGCGAATACGAAGATGATCGAGTTCTCGGAAGTGAATCCGAAGTACGACTTCGACAACACGACCGTAAAGCTCGTGGCGATCGCGATGCACCGCTTTATCTCACATGTCGCATAAAGGAAAAAAAGCCGACCCCGCGGTCGGCATATGCTGAAAACTCGCAGGAAGGAAGTCAGGCAGTAACGGCTCGGCCCGACGCCATTCGATAGATCGCGAGAACCACGATTGCGCCGATAATTGAAGAAATAAAACTCGGAATGCTTTTCCCGATATCGTTAAAGCTGCTGATCATCGGAAAGCCGACGAATGTCCCTATGAAACCGCCTACTATAGCTCCGACGACTCCGAGTATTATCGTCAAAACAACTCCGCCGCCGTCAGCGCCTGGCATTATCATCTTAGCAATGTAGCCCGCTAGAAATCCTAGTACCAACCAAATCAATAATGAGATCATTGTCTTGTTCCTCCAAAATGTTTTGAATCGCCCGATGCAAAGAAACGAATTTTCCGATTCGGCCGAAATTGATATTACAAAGGTCGCCATTGCAAGGTTAATGCCACATGTGCGAACGCAGGTTGTGCGAGCCTTTTTGCATTTACACAGCCCAATAGGGCCGAGCTTTTATCGGACTAGAATGTACGGTTGTGATACGGTTAGGCGAAACGCTACATGACTTGACAGTTATACGGAGGGTTTGGCATTCTTTATCTTCGCTTTTCTCTTGAACTGCGACGAGTGTAGTCTCTTAGCTCAGTTGGTAGAGCATTACCTTGACAAGGTAGGGGTCAGCAGTTCGAGTCTGCTAGAGACTACCATTCTTAGTGAGTTCGTGATGAGTGGTCAGACACCACTCCCGATCAGGTTCCACCGTTCAACTTTTCGATAAGATGCTTTCGAAGAACTTTGCTGTTACGACAACTACTACGACCCGCCTCTAATGGCGGGACAATGGACAACAAACGGCGGTTTGTTGCACGAAGCAAAGTCGCTCTTATCGGATCTGATCTTAGTAAGTAGTAGTGACACGAGTTAATCGTGAATCGTGAATCGTAAATCGTGAATAGATAAGAGTGACCCGAATCCGGGTCCTTTGTGACGTGTGACGTGAATATTTTGCCATTCACTTTTCACGATTCACGATTCATTATTTACTAGTTATGAGCGAGATAAAAGTAAAATTTGGCGATGCAGAGCGCAGTATTCCTGCGCCCGCGACGGTTGCCGACGCGATCAAAGCGTTCGACCGGGACGCGCTCAAGAAATCGATTGCGGCGAAGCTCAATGGCGAAGAAGTCGATCTGAACAAAGAGCTGTCCGGAAATGGCCAGGCGTTGTCGATCGAACCGATCACCGCCGATACGCGGGACGGCCTTGAAGTCATTCGCCACTCGACGGCCCACCTCCTCGCCGCGGCGGTTCTCGATCTGTTCCCCGGAACAAAGCTTGGTATCGGGCCGGCACTCATGGATGATCCGCGCTATGGATTCTTTTACGATGTCATCGCACCCCGAAATCTGACCGAAGAAGATCTTCCCGTCATCGAGAAAAAGATGAAGGGGATGGCGAAGCAGAATCTGCCGTATCGTCGCGAAGACATTGAGAAGGCGAAGATCCTCGAGATTTTCGAACAGCGCGAAGAGCCTCTCAAGCGTGAGTTGATCGACGAGAAAGTCTCGGACATCGCGAGCGTCTATTACATCGACAACTCGTCGTTCATCGATTTCTGTCTCGGGCCGCATGTTCCACATACGGGTAAGCTGCAGGCGTTTAAGCTGCTCGCTCTGTCAGGTGCCTACTGGAAAGGCGACGCCGATAATCAGCAGATGCAGCGCATCTACGGGATCGCGTTCGCGAAACAGGAAGAACTCGATGCGTGGGTCAAGCAGCGAGAAGAGGCCGAACGCCGCGACCATCGTCGTCTCGGGCGTGAACTCGATCTGTTTTCGATCTCGGATGACTACGGCCAGGGACTGGTTCTGTGGCATCCGAAGGGCGGTATCGTT
>JBDTSA010000321.1:0-3610 GCA_039931335.1 Acidobacteriota bacterium | reverse complement strand
CTTTACAAGCGCAACGGCGACAAAATGACGGCCCGGATCGAAGGCACCGCCAACGGAAAGACCCGCGCCGTTGACTTCTTGTATGCTCGCGTTCTCTGCAATTAATCACACCGAAAAAACACCCGGTCTTTCGACCGGGCCAAGAGGATATGATCTAATTCTCCGTTCGAGAATGTGTATTTCTGTATATCGAGGATGTCGGGTCCGGCGACAGTAAGGTTCGCATAGTCGAAGACGACGTAATTCGGACCAGATTGTTTGGCGCTCCTACTCGTATCTCAGGCACTCGATCGGATCGAGACGCGCGGCTTTACGAGCGGGGAGGACTCCAAAAACCAACCCGATACCAACCGATACTGCTAACGAGACGAGGATCATCCAGAGCTCGACCTTCGCCGGGATGGTCGGTATCAGAAGCATCAGCAGATTGCTGATCCCAAGCGCGAGAGCGAGACCGATGATCCCTCCGAACGCCGTGAGCGTCATCGCCTCAAGCAGGAACTGAAACACGATCGCGCTCTTCGTCGCTCCGATCGCTTTGCGGATTCCGATCTCTTTCGTTCGCTCCGTGACCGACACAAGCATGATGTTCATCACGCCGATCCCCCCGACGAGAAGTCCGAGCATCGAGATCGCGATCGCGGCTGCTCCGACACCGCCGAGGATGCCGTCGAATTGTGCGATGAATGCATCGGCGGTTTTGACATCGAAGTTGTTCGGCTCGCCGTACTTCACGCTGCGGCGCTGACGCAGTATCCCTTCGATCTCCGCGACGGCATCATTCAACTTTCCTTGTTTCCCTTGGATGATCAACAGCAGGAAATCTCGTAGCGGAGCGACCTTTCGGGACGTCCGATACGGCATGAAGACCTTACGATCTTCCTCGTTCTCGCCGAAGAAACCTGATTTACGCTTCTCGACGACGCCGATAATTTCCCACGTGTCGCCGTTCATGCGGATGACTTTCCCGATAGGGGATTCATCGGGATTCGGAAATAGAGCCTCGCGTGCGTCGACACCGATAACGATCACGTTGCGCCGCTGAAGATTGTCCGCTTCGGTCAGCCAACGGCCCTCACGGAGCCCGAGGTTAACGATCTGATCATAGTTAGGCGAAACACCGTCGACGCCGGCCCATCGATAGTTGCGTCCCTCGTAGTGCATATTGTCGTCGAAGCTCGGCCCGAAGTTTCCGATACCCGGATTGATGAGTGCGATGTCGTTGATCGCCGCCGATTGCTGCATGATCGCGGCCGCATCTTCATCTATAAGCGGTTTGCGATTTCGTTCGTCGCGATTCGGTGCTCCCATTCCAGTCGTGAGATGAAATGCGTAAATATTGTTTGTGCCGTATTCTTCGACGATGGAGACGATGCTCTGGCGCATGCCCGTCAGGATCGACGCGACGACAACCGCGGTGATGATTCCGACCACGATGCCGAGGATCGTCAGCGCGGACCTGAATTTGTGCCCGGCAATGCTGTCGAGCGACATCTTCATGACTTCAACCGGTAGCGATGTCGTGATCTTCATAATTCGTGAATTGTGAATCGTGAATCGTGAATCGTGAATAGCTAGTCGGCCTTCTATTTACTATTTACGATTCACGATTTACTAAGTTTGGGTAAGAGCAACGATCGGGTCCAACCTAGCCGCCTTCCATGCCGGGTATAAGCCGGCGACAATTCCGATAATGCTCGATACGGCGATCGAGATGAGTATATATTTGAGCTCGATGGTCATGGTCATACCAAGAGCCATACCCACTAGTTGCGTAGCGCCAATTGCCAGCAGAAGCCCCAAAAAACCGCCGACAACGCACAGAGAGGCCGATTCGATTAGAAACTGTAGGAGGATCTGGTTCCGCGTCGCGCCGAGCGCCTTTCTCAAGCCTACTTCGAATGTTCGCTCAGTAACCGAGACAAGCATGATGTTCATCACGACTATCCCGCCGACGACGAGGATTATCCCGGTGATCGGAAGCACGACAGCCGCGATGGCACCGGTGATCTGGTCCATCTGCGACCCAAATTCGTCGACATTGACGACGCCAAACGTGTCTTCCTCGCTGCCGATAAGCTTCCGGCGATTTCTGAGATGCTGCCGAGCCTCTTCGATCGCTTCCTTAAAATGTTCGTTCGTGATCGTCTTTCCGTGGAGCTGAATTCCGCCAGTGCGTGTAAAGATCTGTCCATGAAGTGCGATCGGGATGTAGAGATGGCGATCCTGCGAATCTCCGAAAAACGATCCGCGTTTACCTTCGACACCGATGATCCGGAGGGGTACGCCTCGGACCTTTATCTCTTCGCCGATCGGTGATTTATTCGGGAAGAATTTTTCTTTCACATCGTTGCCGATGACGCAAATATATGTGATCCGGGACGATTCTCCGTCCGTCATGAATCGACCCTCAGATATGGTCTTGTCTTCAATGTCTGCCATGTTAGCCGTGACACCCATGATACGGGTCGCCGGCATTTCAACGCCATCCTTGCTAAGATCCGCGCCCGAGTTCACCTGAGCACCGACCGCTGAGCAGAGCTCGCAGCTGTCGCGGACGTATTCGTATTCTTCCCACGTGATGTCTTTGTTGAGCCGGTTCCGACGTTCGAACTCCTCGTCGGACATGCGACCCATCGAAGCCATGCGGTTCATCATGAAGTGATTCGATCCAAGAATCTTCGATGCGGTATCGACGACGTAGGTCTTTAAGCCGCTGATCGACGCCGCGACCACGATCACGGCGGCGACTCCGATGATAATTCCGATCAATGTCAGAAATGCGCGCAGTTTGTGCTCGAGGATCGATTTTATGGCGATCCAGAAAGCGTCTGTATAAAATGAGTAAAGCTGCCGCATTTCAATTTTGGATTTTAGATTTTGGTATTTCGATCGGCGTCGAACTTAAGCCAAATCGAAAGCCCGGCGTCCTGGACATCAGTGCAAACGTTTCAGTTGTCGAAAAGGTTCAAAAAATCTCAAAGGTGACTTGATTTTCAGCTTTTCGACATTGAATTCCTCGCTCGGCGTTCCCCAATCCGCATTTGCACCTGCTATACTTTCAACTTATTTCAGACCACTTAGGAGCAAACCGCTTTGGCAGTTTTAGTTGATAAGAACACACGCCTTATTGTGCAAGGCATCACGGGCAAGGAAGGGACGTTTCACACTCTTCAGATGCGCGATTACGGCACGAACATCGTCGGAGGCGTGACACCCGGAAAGGGCGGCACGACGCACGAAGGCATTCCGGTATTCAATACTGTCGCCGATGCCGTGAAGGAAACCGGTGCGAACGCCTCGGTCATTTATGTCCCGCCGGCTTTCGCCGCGGACGCGATCATGGAAGCCGGCGACGCCGGTCTCGCGCTCGTCGTCTGCATCACCGAGGGAATCCCGGCGCTCGACGAGTCGCGGATGAAGCTCGTGCTCGACCGCGCGGGCGTCCGCATGATCGGCCCGAACTGCCCTGGCGTCATCACGCCGGGACAGTGCAAGGTCGGGATCATGCCCGGCTACATCCACAAGCCCGGCCGCGTCGGCGTGATCTCGCGCAGCGGCACGCTGACGTACGAAGCGGTGTGGCAGCTCACGGCGCGCGGCGTCGGAC
>JBDTSA010000320.1:0-3619 GCA_039931335.1 Acidobacteriota bacterium | reverse complement strand
CGGGCGAATAGAAAGTTAAAAGCGCAGGGGATGCCCGAGATGGAGATTCTGACGATCATCGATCTCCGCCGAACATTTGCCACTAGGATTTCGAGTCGGGCGCCGACTCCTTGACCGTGGCGGCGTTACTTGGTCACGCTGGCCTAAAGATGATGCCGAGATACGCTCGGAGACTCCAGCAAAAGAAACGAAGCGGTCGAATCTCTGCCCCAATCTACGCCAGCTCTACCCATTCACAAATTGCAAAACGTTAAGTGCATTAGTTTCAGTATTTACAGCTTAGCGAAATTCGCAATGGCATTGCAGAGGTCAGGGGTTCGATCCCCCTCGTCTCCACCAATTTTCAAATACCGGGGACCTCAAGATCGAGGTCCTTTCTTATTTCCCGACGCTAAATCCACCGTCGATCTCAAGTGCCGTTCCGGTAACAAAGGCGGCTTCGTCGCTCGCGAGGTAGAGAACGCACGCGGCGATCTCGTCCGGTGTCGCCATACGGCCGATTGCCTGTGAGGCCGCCATCTCGCGATAGGCCCTTTCGGGATCGGGGTATTCGGCGATTCGTTTCTTGACGAACTCGGTTTCGACGCGGCCGGGGCAGACGCAGTTGGCGCGTATACCCTGGAGTGCGTGATCGAGCGCGAGGCATTTCGTAAATCCGACAACAGCAAACTTTGTCGTGCAGTAGGCAAGCCGCTCGCTGATCGCGACAACGCCGCCGATAGAGGCGACATTGACGATCACTCCGGACTTCTGCTCGATCATTCCGCCGATGAAGGCTTTAGTCAGATCGAACATGCCGCGGACGTTTACTGCGAAAAGGCGATCGAGGTCTTCCGACGTCGTTTCAAGGATCGTCCCGACGTGTCCGATGCCCGCATTGTTTACAAGTACGTCGAGCCGGCCGTCGATATTGTGAACGAACGACACCGCAGCCGAGCACGAAGCCCCGTTCGAAACATCAAGCTCGACGAACTCTGCATTGAAGCCCTGCTCGACGATCTCATCCGCGACGGCGACACCTTTATCCAAGTCAACGTCGGCGACATAGACCTTTGCGCCCGCCGCCGCAAGGACCCGAGCCGCCGCCGCTCCGATTCCCGAAGCCGCACCCGTTACCAGTGCATTTTTTCCAGTGAGTTCGAACATCCTATCTCCTAACCAGCGTTGACCGGATTGATGAGAATCCCGAGACCCTCGATCTCGACTTCGGCGACGTCGCCATCCTTCATGAAGACCGGCGGCTTTCGCGCAAACCCAACGCCGGGCGGCGTGCCGGTCGCGATCACGTCGCCGGGCTCGAGCGTGATGCTAGCGGAGAGAAACTCGATGAGCTCCGGAATGCGAAAGATCAGCTCGGCGGTCGTTGAATCCTGCATCGTCCCGCCATTCAGACGAAACTGGATTCGCAGCTTGTGCGGATCGTCGATCTCATCTTTCGTAGTGATGTACGGTCCCATCGGCGCGAAGGTGTCGCATGATTTCCCTCGCTGCCACTGACCGTCGGCGAATTGAAAATCGCGGGCCGAGACGTCGTTGAAATTCGTGTAGCCAAAAACATAGTTCATGGCATCCGCCGCGTTTACGTTCTTCGCTCGCCGCCCGATTACAACAGCGAGCTCCGCCTCGTAATCGACCTGCGTGCTGCCGGACGGCAATACGATCGGCTCTTCCGATCCGATGACACAGGTCTGAAACTTCGAGAAAATGATCGGCGACTTTGGTATCTCCATGCCGCTTTCGATCGCGTGGTTACGGTAGTTCAGCCCGATGCATATGATCTTTCCGGAACGCGGCACGGGCGACGCGAGATCGACGTCACCGAGATCAAAGGTCGGGAGCTTCCCGCTCTCGACCGCGATCGACGCAGGGGTTACGAAATCGGTCTCGAGATCGTAACATCGCAACAGATCGGCCGGGGCGATGCCATTGGCAAGGACAGACGGAGTCAAATCGGCGATGGTGTCGTCATCGATAAGAGCGCCGATATGATAGCCGGCTCCCGGCGTCGCGGAAATTGAGGATGGTCGGAAAATTACAAGTTTCATTGATGATAAGAATGATCAAAGCTACAAACTAAAGCCTGCACTCTAAACGCGTGTTAGATTAGTCCCGCGATCGGAACGTAAATAAATCTCGGACGATAACCGTCGATATAGATCGTGTCGTCGTTATGCGTCCGGTTGATATTGTAAGAGATCAGTAACCGGCCTTCTCGCGAGAACTGCGGATGAATATGCGGATTGTAGACGACGAGATGCTGCCTTAGTTTCACATCCGGTGCGAGCCCCGGCACCGTAAACGAGTTCGACTCAGGCATTTCGTAGACGACGTGCTTACCGGTGAACGGGCCTTCGGGCCTGCACGCGGAGTACAAAGTGATGTCTCGCCACGATCCCCAAGGCGCCGTCGTGTCGATCCCCGCGAAAACGTATATCGGCTTGCCTTTCACATTTAGCCGAACGATGTTGAACTCGTCACTGATCGAATCGCCCGGCGGAATGATCGGCTTCGCTTTTTCAAGGCCGTTCGTCCACGCGTTTCCGTCCCACACCGACCATGTACTCACCTTGGCAAGATCCGTGATCGAGTTCTCGGATTTTACCCGCGCGACGAAGACCTGCTTCTTCGCATCGCGTGAGCCCTTCCCGTAAACGTAGAGATATCCCCGTTCTTCGATCATCGCCGTGCCCCAGTGGATCTCGAGGTTCGGAAAGCCGGTGACTTCGATGATCTTGTCGATCGCGAGCGTTTTTGGATCTAGCTGTGCGACCGCCGCGCCGTGAAATTTCAATTCGCGGTCAAACTTATGAAGGAATACAATCAATCGCGGCTTTACGGTGCCGGGCGCAGGTAGAAGCGTGACGTCGCCGAGCCAGTAGTTCAGCCCCGGCGCCGGATCTTTGAAGTACGAAGTCGAAAGACCGTTCTCGTTTTTTGGTCCGACAAGCGTCCGCATCTGCTTTCGGGCCTTGTTGAGTACGACGATGCTGTTGCGTGCGATAAAGGACGACGCAGGCGGATCGCAAAGCGGCGTCAGGCAATTGATCTCAGTCGTCCGGAGACCGCGGGATGAGCGAGTTACCGTGCCGTCGCCTTTCGTCCTCGGCGATTCGCCGATGTATGAATCCGAAAAGAAAAATGCCGTATCGCCGTTCGGCAAGAGCACAGAGTACGTGCTGTCGCCACCGGTCCAGCCCGGTGATCCTTTCGGTTCGAGAGCTTTTCCCGGTGCGTCCTGCGTGAATATCGCGTCCCATTCGGAGGCGATCGCGGCTTTACCCGGTGCGATCGGACACTGCCCGAGCGATACCGCCGGGAGCAGCCAAACAATCGTCAGGAAGACAGGGATGTAACAGCGCTTCATGCGTTAGAAGATTTCTTGTCGCCAACGGCGACGAACATTAAAGCCTAGGGTGGGCGAGCAAAGCGAGCGTAACCCTAGGATGCAACACCAATAGTTCCGCTCGCTGAAGGCGAGCAACCGCGCGAGTTGTTCGACCCCTTCAGGGTCGAATCAATAATTGCAATTCGTACCTAGGGTTCCATTCGCTTCGCTCGTTCCACCCTAGGCTTTAATGTCTGTCGCCTTTGGCGACATGAAACTGTCGCCGCACAAACG
>JBDTSA010000319.1:0-3649 GCA_039931335.1 Acidobacteriota bacterium | reverse complement strand
CCGGCCGCCGAGGAATAGATCTTTTAGTAGAAGCGATCGCCCGGAGGCGTCATCGCAATATTTAGCAGGAGATAATAAGAGGTTATGCCAAAACTTAAAACACATAAGGGTGCAGCCAAGCGGTTTCGCTCGACGGCGTCGGGCAAATTCAAGCGCGGCCACTCACATGCTCGTCACATTCTGACGAAGAAAACGAGCAAGCGTAAACGCAATCTGGACATCGATGTGATGGTGTCAGAAGGCGATCAAAAGCGCGTAGAAAAAATGCTGCCGTACGGACGGGATTAATTGAGAATTGAAAACTGATAATTGAGAATCGCCGGACCTGTTTGTCCATTATCAATTCTCAATTTCACGACGAAGGAGTGAATTATGCCTAGAGCAAAACGTGGTAATAAGCGTCTTGAGAAACGCAAAAAAATATTAGCCTTAGCCAAAGGCTATCGTGGGACAAAGTCGAAGCTTTATCGCTCGGCAAAGGAATCGGTCGAGCGCGCATTGAATTTCGCGTACACTGGCCGCAAGCTGAAGAAGCGCGACTTTCGTAAATTGTGGATCGTCCGCATCAATGCGGCGTGCCGCCTGAATGAAATGAAGTATTCCCAATTCATGTACGGTTTGAAACTCGCGGGAATCGAGCTGGATCGAAAAGTCCTCGCCGATCTCGCAGTCAAGCAGCCTGAGACATTCGCGACTATCGCGGGTCAGGCAAAGGACGCGATCGGAAAACAGCAGCAGCAGCAAGCGGCTGCGTAGTTAATTGTAAAACGTAAAAAGGCGCTGTCGGCATCGACGGCGCCTTTTTTTGTAAGACACGAGCTATACCGAGGTGCTCATCGTCCTCTCGCCTTGCTGCAGAAATGAAATGAGATCGTTCTTGATCCTCTCTTTGTGACTTGCCAACAGTCCGTGCGGAGCTCCCTCGTACTCGACAAGCGTTGACTGAGAGATTCCCTTTGCGGCGGCACGTCCCGCGGCCTCGATCGGAACCGTTTTATCCGCGTCTCCGTGTATGATCAGCGTCGGAACATTGAACGCCGACAAATCGGGCCTGAAGTCAGTAGTCGAAAATGACTTCGCACATTCGAGTGTGGGCTTGAGGCCCGCCTGCATAGCGACATTCCAAGACCATTCGATCACCTCATCGCTCACCGGCTGGGAGAGATATCCGGCACCGTAAAAATCCTTGAAGAAAGAGCCAAAAAACTTCGCCCGATCCTCGGTTATCTGCTGAGCCATTCCTTCAAAAACGGACTGTTCGGTTCCCTCCGGATTGTCGTCGGTTTTTAACATGAACGGAACGACAGACGCTATCAGCACCGCCTGAGAAATGCCCTTTCCTCCGTGCCGACTCATGTATCGTGCGATCTCGCCGCCGCCCATAGAGAAACCGACTAACGTAGCGTCGGCGGATCCGGTCTCCTGGATAACGGAAGCGAGGTCGTCCGCGAGTGTGTCGTAATCGTAACCGGACCAAGGTTGATCCGAACGCCCGAATCCACGACGGTCGTATGCGATCGCCTGATATCCTGATTCGGCGATCGCGAAAGCATGATCATCCCAGCTATCTGCCGAAAGCGGCCAACCATGAAGGAGTACGACGGGACGGCCCGATCCCCAGGTTTTTACGTAAAGGCGAGTTTTATCGCCGGTAGTTATGTATGACATTGGTTCTCCCTAACTGAAGTTTGAAATTCGAGGCTGATCGTAGGGAATGGTTACAGAAAGGTTTCTCGACTAGCCAGACCTGATCAACTTTGCCCGTATACCGGACACCGCGCTGCCTCTGTCCGAAGTTATGACAACTCTCATGCCAATAGAAGGCTCAGTTGGGATTAGCAAACGCGACGAAGACCTCTTGCTTTGCTTCGGCAAACTTCTCAACTGCAAAATCAAGATCCTCTTTCGAATGAGCGGCCGAAACCTGCGTCCTGATCCTCGCCTTCCCTTTCGGAACGACCGGGAAAGAGAATGGGATGACGTATACGCCTTTTTGTAACAGTGACTCGGCCATCTTCACCGCCGGTTTCGCATCGCCAAACATGACAGGTACGATCGGGTGTTCGCCCGGAAGCACTTCCAATCCGATTGACTGGATCTTCTCGCGGAAGTAGCGCGTGTTGTCCATCAGCTTGTCGCGAAGATCCGTAGATCGCGTCAGCATATCGAGCGCCGCGATCGAAGCAGCGACGATCGGGGGTGCGACCGAATTTGAAAACAGATACGGACGCGATCGCTGCCGGAGAAGCTCGATGATCTCTTTCTTTCCGCTCGTATAACCACCGCTCGCCCCGCCCAGCGCCTTGCCGAGCGTTCCAGTAATGACATCGATCCGATCCATCACGCCGCAATGCTCCGGAGTACCCCGACCCGTCTTCCCCATAAATCCGACCGCATGCGAATCGTCGATCATCACCATCGCTTCATGTTTCTCAGCGAGGTCGCAAATCTCAGTAAGCTTCGCGATATACCCGTCCATTGAAAACACTCCGTCGGTCGCGATCATCTTGAAACGAGCCGAGCTCGCTTCCAAAAGTTTCCCTTCGAGGTCGGCCATGTCTCCGTTCTTGTAACGGAACCGCTGTGCTTTACTCAAACGAATGCCGTCGATGACGCTTGCGTGGTTCAGCTCGTCGGAGATCACGGCGTCTTCTTCGCCAAGAACAGTCTCAAACAACCCGCCGTTGGCATCAAAACACGAGGTGTAAAGGATCGTGTCCTCAGTCCCGAGAAACTGACTGAGCTTTCGCTCGAGCTCTTTATGGATCTCCTGCGTGCCGCAAATGAATCGCACCGATGAAAGCCCGTAGCCCCATTTGTCGAGCCCTTCGTGCGCGGCTTTGACGATTGCGGGATCATCGGACAGCCCGAGGTAATTATTCGCGCACATGTTCAACACCTCGCGGCCATTGACCTCAATACGCGCTTCCTGCGGGGTCTCGATCACGCGCTCAGACTTGTAGAGGCCGGCTTCGCGGATATCATCGAGTGTGCTTTGTAGATATTCTTTAAGTTTGCCGTACATATCTTTCGCCTCCGGTCGCTACCGCTCCCGGCTCTGACTTCTGTCGCTAGCGCTATCACAGTTCGCGCTAAATCCCGCGTTTAGACGCGCCCTACATCTCTTCAAAATCTAATATCACCTTCCCCGAGTTCCCCGATCTCACAGCCTCGAAAGCACCCTCAAATTCTTGATACGGAAAGCGATGAGTGATCACCGGCGAGATGTCGACACCGGTCTCGAGCAGCACGCTCATCTGGTACCACGTTTCGTACATCTGCCGGCCGTAGATTCCCTTGATGTGAAGCATGTTGAAGACGACAGTCTTCCAATCGATCGCAAATTCTTCGGTCGGTATGCCGAGCAGTGCGATGCGGCCGCCGTGATACATATTCCCGACCATTTCCTTGAAGGCAGACGGAACACCCGACATCTCGAAACCGACATCGAAACCCTCTTTCATCCCGAGTTCTTTCTGAACGTCCTTTAGATTTGTTTCTTTGACGTTCACGGCAACGTTCACATCGCCCATCTTCTCCGCGAGCTCCAAGCGATACGGATTTATGTCCGTAATTACGATGTTCCTAGCGCCGGCGTGGCGAGCAACCGCGGCGGCCATAATTCCAATCGGACCAGCCCCGGTGATGA
>JBDTSA010000318.1:0-3655 GCA_039931335.1 Acidobacteriota bacterium | reverse complement strand
CCCAGTGCATCGAGCCGCCGTCGGCGAGGTCGTCGCGATTGACCGATGTGATGACAGCATGCTTGAGGTCGAGATGCTGCACTGCCTCGGCGACATGTCGAGGCTCAAGTGGATCGAGATCCATAGGCTGACCCTTATTCACGGCGCAAAATCCGCAATGCCGCGTGCATGTGTCGCCGCCGAGCATGAACGTCGCGGTCTTGTCGGTCCAGCACTCGAAAATATTCGGACACTTTGCTTCCTGGCAGACGGTGTGTAGATTCAGACCGCTTATGAGATCCAGGACAGCATTCTGGTTTCGCGGGTCGCCGAGCTTGATCTTCAGCCAATCGGGCTTTTTCAGACGCTCGCGGTTCTTGCGGTTAAGAAAATTCTGGACTAAAACCTTTTCTTCGGTCATATCGTCAGCTCAGGGTAATTCTACCATCCCGAAGGACGAAGTTCACTCGCTCTGGAACAAGTCGATCGGCCCGGATTCGCAGGAGAAGAAAAAGCCGGTGGTCGACCTAAGCGATCACCGGTTTTCTGTTTCAAATTCGCTCGATCTATTTCACACGGCAGACGGCTTTTCCCTCGATATGTGCTACCGGAAGGGTGCCGAATGTGCGACTGTCTGTACTTTCGCCGGCGTTATCGCCGACCAGCGAATATCGCCCGCTGTCATCGATCGCCGCAACTCGTTTGAGCATCTTCACGCTCTGCTTGTACGGGTGCTTTGCGAGAACGATGTCGCCGGGCTCGACGGATGCCTTCGGCGAGATCAACACGACTTCGCCGTCGCGGAGTGTGGGGAGCATCGAATCGCCTTGAACTCGGAAAGCCTTGAGTTTCCCGATCGCGTAAGAGATCCGATCCTTCCAATTCGCCTCGCGGAGCATAAAAAATAACGCGGATGCTTGCCCGACTTGGGCCCGCATCCGCAGCACAAATCAATCGTCGCTAATCTAGCTTGCCATGAACCAGGGCACGTCTTTGCCCTTGGTTTCCCAAAAGATCTCATGGACGCGTTTGATGTTGTCCATCAATTCCTGCGCGTGCTCAAGCGAGACCTCTTGTTTGCATGCAGAACAAAGCTTTGCCGTCTTCCAGAACAGATCGTGGAGGTCCGCATATTTCTCGAGATGCACCGGCTTGAAATAATCGGTCCAGAGAATAAGCAGGTGATGCTTTGCGAGTTCCGCGCGTTCTTCTTTGATGGCGATGAAACGGGTCAAGGTGTTCTGATAAGCCGCGCTCGCCTTCTGATCGCCCGCATCCGGAGCTTTCAGATCAAGGATCTTCTTCGTCAGCTGCAAAACCGATTCGGCTTCGATGCGTGCCTGCGACGGATCGTATACACCACAAGGACCGTCGCAATGCGCTTCCGCAATTTCAATTTCCGCGTTTCTCAATTTATCAAACATTTTTCCTCTCCTTGTTCCTGAAATAATTGAAAAAGAATTAGCCATCCTCAGGCCGCGGTCCTGGGTCGAGCCCTGTGACACTGGACTGGTTGATCACCCGAACGTGAAGATTGTCCATCACTCGGACCTGACACGACAGTCGGGTGTGATCACCGAGATCAGTTTTTGTCGCGAGAATTGCTCGCTCCGCGTCCTCGATCGGACCCGGATCGCCGGCCAGGACCTCAACCCTGCACGTCGTGCAGCGTGCATTTCCGCCACAGCGGTGAAGAATATCAACGCCCGCATCTTCGATCGCGAGAACGAGCTTGCGTCCGTCTTCCGTTTCGATACTAACTTTGCCGTTCGCGGTTTCGGCGGTAATTATCTGCATCAAGAAAATCTCCGATGGTAAATATTCTCTAGAACTTGTTTGTTTGAATTTGGCATAACTGCAACGTGAAAGCAAGCAAGACGTTATTCGACCCGAATCGCGGCTCGCGGCTCTTTCGGCGGCTTGTCGCCTTTGTATAAAACCTTCTCGAGAAATAGTCCTGACGGCGGAGCGGTAAATTTCGCCGGCACGTCTGATTTGAATTTCAAAAGCCGTTCAAAGGCGTCGTAAGTTAGATTTCCGCGCCCGACCTCGGCGAGCATGCCGACGATCCGCCTCACCATCTTCCAGAGAAAGTGGCTTGCACCGATCCGAAAACATATAAGATCGCCGTCCTCGAATATTTCGGCACGATCGACGTTCACGAGTGTCGACTGCCTTTTGCCGTCATCGGTTTCACAGAACGATATAAAGTCATGCTTGCCGACGAGCATCTCAGCCGCGAGGTGCATAGCCTTCGGGTCAAGGTCATCCTTGATCCACCAGACGAAGTTTTTTGCCATCGCCGTACGGCGTCTTGAGATCTGGTAGATGTAGTACCGCGCGACCGCGTCGTGTCGCGCGTGGAAATCGTCCGAAGCGTTCGAAACTTTAAGAATGTTGATGTCATGCGGAAGCAGATCGTTGAAGCCGTGCTGGATTTTCCGGGGCGTGATATTTGTTTGGAGCTCGGCGACTTTGAGATGGGCGACCTGCTTGACGGCATGGACGCCGGCATCAGTCCGGCCAGAACCGTAGATCTCCGGCTTCGATGTAAAGAGCTGACGGGCCGCGTCCTGCATCTCGCCCTGGATCGACTTCGCGTTATGCTGCATCTGCCAGCCGCGATAGCGCGTCCCTTCGTATTCGAGCTCAAGCTTCCAGGTCGGCATCTATTCTCCGATCTTCACCTTTTTACCCGTCTCGTCAATCGCGACGAAGGTCACTTCGGCCTCGGTGACCTTTACCACCGCTCCCGGCGTCCCGAAACGTTCGGCTTCGACGTCGACATGAATGGTTATCGAAGTGGTGCCAACCTTCAGCGTCCGGGCATAAAAGCTGACTAGGTCGCCGATGTAGACCGGCTCGTGAAAGATCACTTCCTTCATCGCAACGGTCACGAAGCGATTGTGTCGTGTGTGGCGTATGGATTCGACGCCGCCGGCAACGTCGATGTAGCTCAGTATGATCCCGCCGAAGACCGTGCCATGGGCGTTAGTGTCACGCGGCATCATTGTCAGCCGGATAGCCGCGTCGCGGTGTGTTGGCTGCTGGTCGTTTTGTTCCATATATGATTTTGGTGGCATTAGTCAGAACCTGAAGCGGTAGCGACCGGGTTTCCCTTCGAGTACGCGGATCGCAGGCACTTAACGGGTGGCCCGGTCGCTACCGCTCCCGGTTCTGACCTGCGATCTGTCCCATCGTCCAATCCCTAATTGTCTCCCGTAGCTGGTTCAGATGCTCGTCAAAAAAATGACCGCAGTTCTCGAATACGATGAGCTCGGCGGACGGAATCTGCTCAACCAGTTTCCGGACGTTTTCAACCGATCCAAATTCGTCTTTATCGCCGTGTACGAATAGGATCGGTTTTCGGACGGCAGTTAAGAATTCGTAGTCGCCGTATTTATCTACCGGAGTGCCGATGCTGATCAAGCGAACCACGCGGTCGTCAGCAATGCCCACTTCCATCCCGGTCCTCGAGCCGAACGAAAATCCGGCAAGAGTGATCAGTTCGCCCGGATATTCTTGCGCGAGATATGCCAACGCATCGCGAACATCTTCGACGCCGCCTGTGATCTCTTCATGTTCGCCCGTCGACGCGCCGACACCGCGGAAATTAAATCTCAAGGTTGCCAGGCCGGCATCCACCAGGCCGGCCGCGGCTCGAAACACGACCTTA
>JBDTSA010000317.1:0-3660 GCA_039931335.1 Acidobacteriota bacterium | reverse complement strand
CTCGGCACCCCTCCTAAACAAGGAGGGGAGCTCGGAACGGCAATCATCTGGAGCTGCTGCACGCATCGTTCGTAGTTCAACACTACTTCACACGGCCTGAATCTTAAACGAAATATCTACCGCACGGGCTGAGTGTGTTAGCCGACCCACTGAGATCAGATCCACACCCGCTTCAGCAAACGATCGGACACGGTCAAGATCCATTCCGCCCGACGCTTCGATCATGACCGCCGGATTTATGTCGCGGGACATGCCGACCAGCTTCGCCGCTTCGTCAGGCGTTTGATTGTCGAGCATGATAATGTCGGCGCCCGCCTCGATCGCTTCGCGCAACTGGGCCCAGTTCGTGATCTCGACTTCGATCTTGTGAAGATGACCCACCTTCTGCTTCGCCGCGACGACCGCTTCGGTGATCCCGCCGGCCATCGTTATGTGGTTGTCTTTGATAAGCACTCCGTCGTCGAGACCCATCCGGTGATTCTTCCCTCCGCCGACGGTCACCGCATATTTCTCCATCAACCTTAGGCCGGGCGTAGTCTTTCGCGTATCGACGATCTGTGCGTTGGTTCCTTCCACCGCTTTGACGTACTGTCGCGTCAGCGTCGCGACTCCGCACATTCGTTGAAGGATATTCAGCGCGACGCGCTCGCCGGTCAAAAGCACGTCGGCGTATCCTTTCAGGGTTCCAAAAACTGTTCCCTCTTCAACCTCATCGCCGTCGCTGTAGGCCGTCTCGATCTCTGGGATCTCGGCGTCGAGATGGAGGAACACCGCCTCTGCAACCTCGAGCCCGCAGATCACGAGATACTCCTTCGCGAGAAACCGCCCCATCCCGCGAACGTCCGGAGCGACCGTCGCCTGCGTTGTAATGTCGCCGCGGCCAATATCCTCGGTCAGAAAATCGCCGATCGCAGAAAGAACTTCACCATTGTCGAGCCAGTTCATTAATTGAGTGCCTCCAGATTCTGGCGCAACGTTGCGGCCTGATTATCGATCTCACCTTTCCGATCTCGCAGTTCATCCACTTTTTCTTTCGGAGCCTTCTCAACAAAATTCGCATTCGACAATTGGCCGTTCAAACGCTGAAGTTCAAGATCCAGCTTCTCGATCTGCCCTTGTAGACGCGCACGTTCCATTTCAAAATCGATCAGGCCTTCGAGCGGCACGGCGATCTCGGCGTTGCCGGTCAGAACGGCACGGGCCGAAGCCTTTGGAACATCGAGTGAGTTCGCGAGGACTATCTTATCAGCCCGCGCAAGTTTTTTGATCTGAGCTTCGTTCGACGCCAGGACCGTACGCATCGCATTGTCGGCAGCAATATGAATTGAGACTCGATCGCCTGCCTTGATGTTCATTTCCGCCCGAATATTGCGAATCTTCGTTATCAACTCGATCACCGACGCCATCGCGCTCTCCGCCTGTTCGTCGATTAGCGAATCGTCACCGGTCGGAAATGTCGTGAGCATGATCGTCTGTTCGGACGACGCATAAGCTGAATTGTGCAGAGCGTTAGAAACGCCGGGCAGCTTCTGCCAAAGTTCCTCGGTAAGGAATGGCATGAATGGATGCAGTAGACGCAGGGCTTGTTCGAGGATGGTGAGAATGAACGCACTTGCCGTAGCATCGCCGGCGGTAATCTCATCCTTCTTCAACTCAATGTACCAATCACAAAAGTCATCCCAGAAGAAGTGGTAAAGAAGTTGAACTGCCTCGTGAAACTGATACGTCCCGAGCGCACGGTTCACCGCTTTCGCAGTCTTGTTCAGGCGCGAGATGATCCATTTGTCCGGCAAACTCAAGTTTGCCGTGTTGGCCAACAAACTAATGTTTGTCGTACCGTCAGAATTCATCAAACAAAACCTGGTCGCGTTCCAGATCTTGTTCGAAAAGTTTCTAAACGATTCAACTCGTTCATCGCGCCAGGCGAAGTCGATGCCCGTCGCCGAACCGGCGAGCGTCATTCGCGTCGCATCGACACCGTACGTAGCGAACACGTCCAGCGGATCGATGCCGTTGCTCTTCGTCTTCGACATCCGCTGGCCATTCTTGTCGAGCACGGTGCCATGGATGATCACATCGTCAAACGGCCGCTCGCCCATGAACTTCAGCCCGGTCATCACCATTCGCGAGACCCAGAGGAAAATAATGTCGCGACCGGTGACGAGAACGTCGGTCGGATAGAAAACATCAAGATCGGATTTATCAGTCTCCCCGTCTCCCCTTCTCCCCGTCTCCCTTTCTTCTTCACCTGTCCAGCCGAGCGTGGAGAAAGGCCAGAGGGCCGACGAGAACCAAGTGTCGAGAACGTCTGGGTCTTGCGTCAGGTCTGTGGTCTCGGCGCTCGCAACTGCTTCTTCTTTCGTCCTGGCGACATACACTTGTCCATCCTTGTCGTACCACGCCGGGATTTGATGGCCCCACCATAGCTGCCGCGAGATGGTCCAGTCCCTGAGATTCTCAAGCCACGTCGTGTAAACCTTTTTATGCGGAACCTCCGGGAAGAACCGCGGAAGATTTTCCTCGCGCATCAGCGTTAATGCGAGATCGCGCATCTCGTCCATCTTTACGAACCACTGTTCCGACAGCAGCGGTTCAATGACGGTCTTGCAGCGTTCGCAATGCGGAAGCGTGACATCGTAATCTTCGATCTTCTCGAGCAGGCCGAGCGCCTCAAATTCTTCGACGACCTTAGTACGGGCTTCAAAGCGATCAAGGCCGGCAAATGCTTCCCCTGCCGCGCTGTTCATCGTCGCGTCGTCATTCATCACGACAAGCTTCTCGAGCCCGTGACGTTCGCCTATCTCCCAATCGTTCGCATCATGCGCCGGCGTGATCTTGACTGCCCCGGTCCCGAAGTTCGATTCGACATACTCATCGGCGACGATCGGTATTTCGCGCCCGGTCAGTGGCAGAGCTATCGTCTTGCCGATCAGATCCTTGTAACGCTCGTCCTCCGGATTTACGGCAACCGCGGTGTCGCCGAGCATCGTTTCAGGCCGAGTGGTGGCGACAGTTATATATGATTGCGGATTGCGGATCTCGGATTGCGGATTTTCTCCCCCTCTCCCTTTTTCCCCTTCTCCCACTCCGGCGATCGGATACCTCAAGTAGTAGAGCTTTCCGTCCTTAGCTTTCTCTTCCTTTACCTCAAGATCCGACAGCACCGTCTTGTCACGCGGGCACCAATTCACGATCCGTGTTCCGCGATAGATCCAGCCCTCTTCATACAGACGAACAAAAACTTCGCGTACCGCTCGCGAAAGGTTCTCCTCCATCGTGAAGCGCTCGCGCGTCCAATCCACCGACAAGCCCTCGCGGCGTATCTGCTGGGTGATCTCACCACCGTACTTGTTCTTCCAATCCCAAACCTTCGCGGTGAATACTTCGCGGCCGACGTCCTGCGGGGTCTTGTGCTCGTCTTTCTTGAGCTGGCGGGTCACCATCAACTGCGTCGATATCCCGGCGTGATCGACGCCGACCAGAAACAGGGTGCGAAAGCCGAGCATCCTTTTCCATCGCGTCAGCACATCCATCAGCGTGTGCTGCAGGGCGTGGCCCATGTGCAGCGTACCGGTAACGTTCGGCGGCGGGATGACGATCGAAAACGGTTCGGCAGCCGGATTTTGATTGATCTCGGGCGTAAAAAAACCGTTCGCTTCC
>JBDTSA010000316.1:0-3666 GCA_039931335.1 Acidobacteriota bacterium | reverse complement strand
CAATACGGAGATCGACGACATTTTCGACGTCCAGGACCGCATCGCGGAAAGGATCGTCAGTGCGTTCAGCAAACAGTATTCGGCCGACGCGCGAAGCCAGCTGACAAAACGCTACACGGAAAACAAAGCGGCGTACGAGGAGTATCTCAAAGGCCGGGTCAATTTCTCGAAACGAACTGCCGACGGCCTGACAAAGGCGCTTCGAAATTTCGAGGCCGCCATCGAGATCGATCCGCTTTATGCTCTTGCATTCGCAGGGATGGCCGAGGTCTACCAGCTTTTGCCGCTTTCTGACGAGCTTGAACCTCACGCCGCGTACCCGAAAGCGAAGGCGGCGGTACTGCGTGCCCTCGAGATCGACGACTCGATACCCGAAGCCCATGTTTCACTCGGTATGATCCTGATGGACTTCGACTGGAACTGGCGCGGCGCCGAACTCTCGTTTCAAAAAGCCATCGAGCTCAATCCAAATTATGCGGCCGCACATCAGGTTTACGGCACGCTTCTATTGAGGCTCGGACGGATCGGCGATTCGATCCTAGAGTTAAAAAAGGCTCAGCTCCTCGACCCGCTTTCACCGGCTGTTAATACTTGGATGGGCGAGGCATTCGCCCATCTCGGCGAGCATGAAGCGGCAATACGCATCCACCAAGAAACGGTAAAGTTCGCTCCGGATTACTTGTTCGCGTACTACTTTCTAGTTCAATCGTATGTCAGCACGGGCCAGCTCGCCGACGCGGCGGAGGCGGCCGAACATGCGGTGAAATTGTCCGACGACATGTCGCTTACACGTTCGGCGTCTATCTTTCTGAAAGCGCATATGGGCGACACGGAAGGCGCTCGAAACGAACTTCAAGGCCTGATCGAGAAAAGACACAAAAAGTATGTGAGTGCTATAAACGTCGCGAGCGGTTTCGCGGTACTGAAGGAAACCGACGATGTCTTCTCGTGGTTGGAGACCGCTCTCGTGGAGCGCGATTCTAACTTGACTTGGCTGCATATTGATCGTGAATTTGACTATCTTCGCGACGACCCACGGTTCAGGGAGATCCTGAAAAAAGTAAATCTGCCTGACGCGATTATTTTACAAAGCGTCCGCGTGTCAGAGAATATGAAATCGCCGGCGGGTGCCGATGCACACGGAGGCGGACCGGCAGTCCAACCCAGCTCGAACAAAAGATGGTTGAAGATCGGGCTTGCATCCGCGGTCGCGGCGATCGTCTTCGGGGTGGCCGGTTATTATCTGCTGCGATTTGCAATGGCAGAAAAGCCGACTGGGAAAAATATACTTGTTCGCTTGACCGACGAGCCGTTCGATGACGCCTATCCGGCTTTCACCCACGATGGACAAATAAGATTTGCCCGCTTTGTCGATAAGCAAACGCTTGTGACGCACGTAATGAATCCTGACGGAACCGCGATCCGCGAGCAAACCGAGATACCCGGACTCTCAAGCGGTGTCTGGTCACCCGATGGAACCAAGGTCTTTTATCATAAGGCCGCGGGTGATCCTAACTTCTACCTGGCGAACTCGGACGGATCGAACGAACAGCTAATGCCCTTCCACCCCGGCAACTGTAACTGGTCGGCCGATTCCAGACAGTTCATATATCAGTCGAAGGCGCGGGATAATTCAGTCACAAACAATTCCGACATTTTTATTTTTATGCTCGAGAGCCACGCGATAGCGCCCGTCGTCGAAAGTCCGTTCTTCGATTCCGATCCGGCGTTTGCACCCGACGGAAAGAGTATCGTCTACGCGAGCGATATCGATGGCAATTTTGAGCTCTACACCAAGGTCATCGCCACGGGCGCGACAAAACGGCTCACACACGATCCCGGACACGAGTCGTTTCCGACTTACTCACCTGACGGTACTCAGATAATCTTCAATTCCGACGGTGAAAAGGAAAATAACGACGTCTACCTGATGAATGCCGACGGCAGCGACATAAGGAAGATCACCGACGGTCCGGGCTGGGATGCGAGTCCTCCGAATTCCTGGTCAGCCGATGGAACAAAAGTATTGCTGTTAAGCGATCAAGGCGGCGGGAAGGAAAATATTTACTTGATGAATATTGAGCCGTACGCACCGCGGCGAATTGCTCCGGACATAGAAGGTGATCAGCCGCTCGATCCATCCTACTCGCCCGACGGAAGTCTGATCGCTTTTCGATTGTCGAACGAGATCAGGATCTACGACATAGGTTCGCAAACGAACAAATTCGTTTTCGAAACGACGGCGGGTGTGAGCCCCATATTTTCGCCTGACGGAACCAAGATCTTGTTTCAGGAACGTCTCAACGAAAATACCGAGATATGTTCGGTAAATATCGACGGGACCGGTTTTGTCAATATTACGAACAGTCCGTCCAAAGATCTGTCGCCAGCATATTCGCCGGATGGCAGAAGCATCGCATTTGCGGCTAATCGCGCGGCGGGTACGAGCACCTTTGAGATCTACGTCATGAATGCAGATGGCTCGGACCCGCGGCTCGTTTTTGGCGACCGAGCAATGTCTGTCGGCCCGGCTTGGACGCCCGACGGAAAGTCGCTTGTCTTTGCAAACGATCGAGAAGACGGGCGGGTGGGAAATTTTGAATTGTTTTCGATTAACGTAAATGGCGGCATGGAAACGCGTCTCACGAGTCGGCCCCGCTACGATACCGATCCGATGTTCTCGCCGGATGGGAGCCGGATCGCGTTCGTCAGTAATGCGGACGGAAATGCGGAGATATATCTCATGAATGTCGATGGTAGCGGCCTACTTCTTTTGACTCGTGACCTCGGAAACGATCAGTTTCCACATTGGTCACCGGACGGCAAGAAGATGATCTTCACAAGCGATCGCACAGGGAAATACGCGATCTACGAGATCTATCTCTAAAGATTTCGCAGAGATCGATGAGCGTTTCATGTACCTTCAGCTCATGAATCAGTACCCGAAGTTAAGCTATTACGACGAGACTTTGAATTCCTGTCTCGAAGGTGGAACTCGTCTGATCTGATCACGGCGAATGATAATTCTCCGACCGCGGTTTTTCCGAGATCCGGCGAGGCCACCTATCAAGACATGCGATTCTGCACCGCGGCCGATGGCTTTCGGATAGCGTACTCGACGATCGAATCAGGGCCGTTTCTAGTCCGCGTGCTCGGCCATTTCACGCACCTCGAGATCGAATAGGAATGGCCGGATCTTCGCCATCGGCCAGGAGATTTTCCGGCAATTGAAGATTCGAACCCTCGTGGTTCATTCACAAGACGACATGGCCGTCAGTGCTGACAAAGGTCGTTTACTTGCATCCATCATTCCGGGTGCTCACCTCGTACTTCTACCAAGCGGCACACATTACTTTCCGACCGACCGTGATGTCATCAAAGAGGTTATCGGCGCGATCAATCGTTTTGTTTATAGATAGGATCGAAAAAGTTTTTGCTTAGTATCTTAGTCCGGCATAACGAGGCACGATCTAATATCTAACGACTTGGTCACCCGGAATACCCCAGAAAAACGTACGAGGTCCCGTCGCGCTGCCGTAGATATAATAAATGTTATTTTCGTTCGTATCGCCTATACGAAAAACGGCATGGTCGGTCTTGCCGTCTCCGTCATAATCGGCCGGGACGGGAAGGTCGCCGCCGCGACCCCAATGGGCGACATTTGCG
>JBDTSA010000315.1:0-3687 GCA_039931335.1 Acidobacteriota bacterium | reverse complement strand
AAATGTGAAAAAGAAAAAGATGAGATGTTAAAACGTGAACAAGTGAAGTGCTTAAAAGTGAAAAGGGGTGGACCGCTCTGCAATCCTACTTTTTCCCTTCTCCACTTTTCCACCCTTTTCACTTCTTCACATTACTACGCTGTCGCGTTTGCTTTGCCGTCGTGAGGCTTTTCGATATTGAACATCCAGTTGATGCCGAATTTGTCGGTCAGCATCCCGAATCGCTCGGCCCAAAAAGTTTCTTGCATCGGCATCGTTACGTTTCCGCCTTCGGACAGTTGATCGAACATCGTCTCAGCCGATGTTGCATCGTTGCCGCCGATAGCGAGCGAAATGTTGTTGCCGACCGTTGTCGGATTCTGCTCTTCAAAAACATTGTCGCATGCCATCACGACCGAGTCCCCGATCTTGATGCTCGTGTGCATAATCTTTTCGTCCGGTCCTTTACCCGCCATCGGCGAGTCTCCGTAACGCTGGATGAAAAGCACGTCGGCGCCGAGCCGGTCTTTATAAAAATTGATAGCCTCTTCGCAGTTTCCCTTGAAGGCGATATACGGTTTTACTCCCAGCATAATTCTCTCCTTAGCAATTTTCGTACTTCCAGTTTCTGCTCTTGCCTTCGGAGAGCCATTCTATGGTCGTCGCGAGTCGCTTGTTTCGAGTCGGTTCTGTTTTCGCTTCCGCGATCCACTGGACATATTCCCTCTTATGGCTCGGACTAAATATGTCGAACGTCGCCTTTGCGGTTTTATTTTTTGAGAGCTCCGTCGTCAAGTCCTTCGGAATAACCAGCTCTGCTTTCGTGACCGCGGGTTTCTTCGCGACCTTCACACCTTTTTCGTTCAGTTCAACCGCCTGGTGGATCAAGCCGATCATCACCTTATCTGTTGGTAGATTCTTGATCGAAGTGATACGTCCGAAACTTCCCATCGCGGTCTTCTCGGCCGGAAACGCATCCTGCTCGAGCAAAGACTGTTTCCAAAAACCAAACGCGCAGTGCTCTTTGAACGATGCCATGCTGCAGACCGTACCCTTGAAGTCGAAATGTGGAAAGCTCCACTTCATCGTCTCGGTGATATCGGGACACGCTTTGTGAACGAGTTGACGGATGTGAGTTAAGATCGGCTTTGCAAAGTCGGCGGACTTATCGATGTAAGCGTCAACTCGGGGATCGAGTGTTGGCATAGGCGAAACTCCAATGGGTCGAGTGTCGGAATTATACTTGATTATCTATACGATGCGGAAGCCCGCGCGTTAGCAAGGGCGATATGCTCAACGTTGGATGTATCGCCCTTGCTAACGCGCGGGCTTTTGCACTTAGGTTCGATTCTCTTTTCGAATCACCAACTTCAACCCCGACCACTTATCATCCACCGCACAGACTTTCACATCGACGAGGCCGATCGGGAGTGCGGCTTCGCGAACGGTATCCTCCGTTATCTCCGTCGGAAGCTTCGCCGCGCGTTTGTACCACGAAACCCAGATGGCGCCGTCCTGTTTGATCAGATTTTTGAATTCCGCGAGAAGGCGGAAAAGATCGTCACGGCTGTTGGTAAAGACATGAACCATATCCGCCGGGCCACTTGAGCTTTTTTTTGACCTCGCCCCGCTGGCGCCGGCGTCGATGATCAACACATCGTCCGGCAGCGGCTCAACCAGGTCGGAGTAGTTAGGCGGTGCACCAACCGTAACAACGATCATCCCAGGTTTGATTCCGAGCTTTTTCGAGAGCGGCTTACCGGAGTATCCAACGGTCATAAAATTTTCACCAGAACCTTTCGTTGTCGCGGGCCATCGAATTCGCAAAGATATATCCCCTGCCAGCGGCCGAGGAGCAGTTTCCCGTTCTCAAACGGAACCGTCACGCTCGATCCGACAAGCGATGACTTTATGTGTGCGTCGGAGTTGTGCTCGAAGTGTTTGAATTCTGGCTCGTACTGCGGAATGAGCCGCTGCAGAAATCCGAGCATGTCGGCCTTCACGTCAGGGTCGGCATTCTCGTTGATTGTCAACCCGCACGTCGTGTGTTGTGTGAAGAGGACACAGATCCCGTCACCGTCTTTCGGAATGAATTTTTCGACATCGCTTGTCATGTCGATCATTTCTTCACGAATACTCGAACTGATCTGGATAGAATTCACACGGAAATCTTACCGCAGAGGCGGCGAGACGCCGAGAGTAACACGACAATTTCTTGGCTCCAAGTCCGTGCGACTCCGCCGTTCGAGCTGACATTTTGCCCTGCGTTATTTGTTAAATACCGGTCATTTGTTGATAATCAGTAACTTTGGATATTCATTAGATATTTTAGGTTTTCACGCCGGTCGGCCAGGTAAATTTCGGGGCCGATCGCGGAAACGATAGATAAAGAAAACATGAACAACTACGTAATTTACTTGGCACCAGCTTTTGGGATTTTAGGATTGGTGGTAATGGCGTTCAAATCGGCTTGGGTCAGTAAGCAGGATGCCGGTGACGCGAAAATGCAGGAGCTCGCGGGCTACATCGCCGACGGAGCAATGGCATTTTTGAAAGCAGAATGGAAGGTGCTCAGCATTTTCGTTCTGATCACAGCAGCCGTGTTGGCATACTCCGGGACGATCCACACGGTCAACGGCCGTGAGATCCATTCGAGCTGGGTGATCGCTATCGCATTCATCATCGGAGCCGTGTTCTCGGCGACGGCCGGATATATCGGGATGAAGGTTGCGACCAAGGCGAACGTTCGTACGACGCAGGCGGCTCGCACCAGTTTGAAGCAGGCACTAAAAGTTTCGTTCACCGGCGGGAGTGTGATGGGGCTCGGCGTGGCTGGCCTAGCGGTTCTCGGTCTCGGCGGGTTGTTCATCGTGTTCCTTGCGATCTTCGCGGACCTCGGTGCAAATCAGGTCAAGACTGCGATCGAGGTCCTCACAGGATTCTCGCTGGGAGCTGAGTCGATCGCATTGTTCTCGCGTGTCGGCGGCGGTATCTATACAAAAGCCGCCGATGTGGGAGCCGATCTCGTTGGAAAGGTCGAAGCCGGCATCCCCGAAGATGACGTTCGCAATCCGGCTACCATCGCGGATAACGTCGGCGATAACGTCGGGGACGTCGCGGGAATGGGCGCCGACCTGTTCGGCTCGTACGTCGCGACTATTTTGGCGACGATGGTCTTGGGACAGGAGATCAAGGTCACCGACATGTTCGGTGGAATGTCCCCTATCCTTTTGCCGATGGTGATCTGCGGAGTGGGTATCGTCTTCTCGATCATCGGAACTTTCTTTGTTCGCATCAAGGATGACAAGTCGAGTGTGCAGAACGCGTTGAACATCGGAAACTGGGCGTCGATGCTGTTGACTGTCGTCGCTGCTTACTTTGTCGTGATGTGGCTGCTCCCGGACGGCCCGATCACATCCCGTACGAAGACCTTCACCAAGAATGGTGTGTTCATGGCGATCGTCGTCGGAACGATCGTCGGAGCGATCATGAGTTTTGTGACCGAGTACTTCACCGCGATGGGTAAGAAGCCGGTGCTTTCGATCGTCCAGCAATCTTCGACCGGGCACGCCACCAACATCATCGGCGGATTGGCCGTCGGTATGAAATCGACCGTCATCCCAATCCTTACTTTAGCCGGCGGCATCATGGCCTCCTACTATTTCGCAGGACTTTATGGTGTGGCGATCGCGGCGGCGGGCATGATGG
>JBDTSA010000314.1:0-3691 GCA_039931335.1 Acidobacteriota bacterium | reverse complement strand
GTTTGGTCAGAACTACACGGATCGTTTCGATGCCGCGCGAATGCGCGAGCGAGTGATGAGGCTTTCGGCGGATGATTTCGAGGGCCGCGGGCCAGGAACCGAAGGTGGAAAGCGTGCAGCCCAATACATCGCCGATCAAATGCGAGCATCGGGCGTCAAACCTGCAAACAAATCGAGCTACTATCAGAACGTTCCGATGATCGGGGTCAAAGCCGATCCCATGACAGTTCTGCAGGTCGGCGACGGATCGTACAAATTCGGAGATGACTTTGTCGCGACAACGAGTGCCCAAACAGCAGATGTTTCGCTCGACGCTGACCTCGTCTTCGCGGGTTATGGCATCGACGCACCAAATTACACCTGGAACGACTACGTAGGCGACCCCACCGACTATCGCGGAAAGGTCCTCATGATAATGGTGAACGACCCGCCGGCGACAAGTGACGAACCTGCACTATTTGGCGATAAAGCCCTGACGTATTACGGGCGGTGGACGTATAAATTTGAAGAAGCAGCGCGACGCGGAGCGGCCGGCGTCATCCTGATCCATACAAATGATTCCGCCGGCTATGGCTGGAACGTTATCCGTTCGTCCAACGGCAACTGGCGTTATGAGGTGAAGCGAGGATCTGGCGATGCGACTCCGTATCTGAAACTGAAATCGTGGGTCACTGACGACACGGCGAAAAAGATCATGAAGGGTGCGAAGCTCGATCTCGATGACCTTCGTGCTAAGGCCGCCCGGCGCGGATTCAAGCCGGTAAACACCGGACTGAAAGTTAGGCTGAATTTGAAGAGCGAAATGAGATCCTCTGATGCGCCGAACGTTGTCGGCATCGTCAAAGGTAGCGACGCGAAGCTGAAGAAAGAGTACGTCGTGTATACCGCTCATTGGGACCATCTCGGGATTGGCGAACCGGATTCACGAGGCGACAAGATCTATAACGGTGCATACGACAACGCTTCCGGCGTCGCGGCGGTCCTCGGAATCGCCGAAGCTTTTGCGAAGATACCGAAGAAGGATCGCCCGAAACGCTCGATGCTATTTCTTTTCCCGACCGCGGAAGAGCAGGGACTGCTCGGTGCCGAATATTACTCCCTGCATCCGCTGCTTCCGCTTTCCCGAACGGCGGCGAATGTAAATATCGACGGCGTGAACTTCTTCGGGAAGACCTCGGACTTTTCCGCACTCGGCGCCGAGCGTTCGTCGATCGAGTCGGTGATCAACGCCGCGGCCGCCGAAAGAAAACTGACCGTCGACGGCGACACACGCCCGGAGCAAGGTTTCTTTTTCCGCTCGGACCACTTTCCGTTTGCGAGAGTCGGCGTTCCGTCGATATCGCTCCGCCATGGTGACGATTTCGTGACGCCTCTGAAGGGTGAGCCCGAAGCTTTCTTCAAGGACTACACCGCGAAGTATTACCACCAGGTATCGGACGAATATAAAGAGTGGTGGGACATTTCGGCGATGATTCAGGAATCTGAACTCGCGCTAGCTATCGGTATTAAGCTCGCGAATCTTCCGGCGATGCCGAGATTCAAGGACTCGGACGAGTTCTCGGCGGCGGATAAGGCCAGGTTCAAATAGATGCTCGGTAATACGTTGCCTGTTAGGTAATGATGTAATTACTAATGCTGTAATGCGGAGCGGGAAGGCGTAAGTCCCGGCGAACCATTACCAAATTACTAATTACCGCAGTACAAAATTAATTGGCGATATACGTATTGTCAGTCACGCTTTCCGTAATCTGCATTTGTAGTGATGCGACCGAAAGTGTAGCTCGTGGCGAAATCACGCCTAACACGCTACACTTTATTCTTTTCGCATGCAGACCTTTTACATCACAACTCCGATCTATTACGCCAACAGCCTCCCGCATCTGGGGCACCTCTACACAACGATCGTCGCGGACGTAATTCACCGGCACAAACAGCAGCGCGGCTTCGACGTCTACTTCTTGACGGGGACCGATGAGCACGGGATCAACATCCAGCGCGCCGCAGAGCGCGAATTACGATCGCCACAGGAACAAGCTGATTTCATCTCGGGCGAATTGAAACGTATGTTCGCGGAGTTCGGTCTCGGTCCGGAAAACGGCGGCTACGATATTTTCATGCGGACGACCGAAAAGTTTCACTATGCCGGTGTACAGCACCTGTGGCGTGAGATCTCAAAGAACAAAACGCCGAAAGGGAACGACACGATCTTCAAAGGATTTTACGAAGGCTGGTTCTGCGCTCCGTGTGCCGCGTATAAATCCGAAGACGAATATTACATTACGGACGGTTCGGAAGATCCGTTTTGCCTGATCCATGAACGTCCGCTCGATCGTGTCGCCGAAGAAAGTTATTTTTTCCGACTGTCTGATTACGACGAAACACTGCTGAAAATAATTGAGGATGATCCGCTGCGGATCCGCCCCGACGCGCGTCGCAACGAGGTGATCGCTTTCATCAAACGTGGATTGCAGGATCTGTCGATCAGTCGGCTCAAACACTCCGTTTCGTGGGGCATCCCTGTCCCTGATGATGAAGAGCACGTGATGTACGTTTGGCTGGATGCGCTTTCAAACTACATCACCGCTATCGGTTATGGCGTAGATCAGACTTTCCAGTCTGTTCAAGATCAACAGGCTGGAAAGCCCGTTGTACCGGCCGACGAATTTGAAAAATACTGGCCCGCAACACATCTTGTCGGCAAGGACATCCTCCGCTTTCATACGATCTATTGGTGGTCGTTCCTGATAGCTGCGGGTCTTGAAATTCCGACAACTGTTTATGCACACGGAATGTGGCTCGACGCGGACGGCAAGAAGATGGGCAAGACACTCGGGAACGTTATCGAAGTTGATGTTCTGCATGAACATTTTCAGGTCGATGCGCTTCGCTACTTTGTCCTCCGCGAAATGGTTTTCGGACAAGATGGAAAGTTCGGGTACGAAAATCTGATCGATCGTGCGAATGCCGATCTTGCGAGCGGCCTCGGCAACCTCGCGGCCCGGACATTTTCAATGATCGCGAAGTATCGCGACGGTAAGATTCCTGGCGGCAAGATCGCCGAAGAGAATTACATCCAAGCTCGGCGTGCCGGGCTCGATCCGGATGGCGGTGAGATAGTCTCGGTTCTCGAACACGCGCGTGATGAGTTCGTCAGGCGTTTCGATAATTTCGAATTTAGTCAGGCCCTTGAAACTCTTTGGACTGTGATCGCACGCATCGACAAGATGATCACCGACACAAAGCCATGGGTGCTCGCCAACGACGAAAAGCAAACCGAAACGCTGAATGCCGTGCTCTATCGTGCGACCGAGACTCTACGTTGGCTGAGCATTATGTTGTATCCCGTGATGCCTGAATCTGCGGCGAAGATCTACCGGCAGATCGGATTAGGCGATGATATTTCGAAGCTCGATCCGGTGAGTTTGAACTGGGGCGATCTTACGCCGGGCACCGCGATCGGCGAAACCGAAGCGGTATTTCCGCGAATTGAGAAGAGCAGAGTTATGAGTGAAATCAAAAGTGACGCGGAGACGCGGGGACGCGGCGATGAACCGTCGGAAGCAGTCAGTCCGTCCGCGGCGAGTGACGAACAACGAACAACGAACGACGAACAGCCGGCGACGGAGGACCAGTTCATCACCATCGACGACTTCCTCAAAGTCGAGCTGCGTGTTGGTGAGATAAAGGTCGC
>JBDTSA010000313.1:0-3703 GCA_039931335.1 Acidobacteriota bacterium | reverse complement strand
GATGTTGCGATTGTGATCGTCGGCGACGCGGCAGACGTCTTGCCACAGGCGCGGAGCTATTCCGATCAGATAGATATTTTCGATACGGAAGGGAATAAAATGGATATTGCGAGTTACGAAGAAGACACGAATGAAGAAACAGCTGTTGTTTCCGGAACCTGGGAATTGAGCCTCGATTTTCAAGGCCAGAAGCTTCCGGTTACGCTGACTCTAGACCAGAGCAACGATCGCATTTCCGGAAAAATAGATACGGTTCTTGGTAGCGGAAATATTGAAGACGGGCGAGTAAAAGGATCCAAGGTTTCGGCGACGGCTCGAACTGAAATACAAGGCGAGTCGGTGGACTTTACGATAAGTGGATCTGTCGATGGCGATTCGATGAGCGGAACGCTATCCGCTCCGATAATACCCGACTCGCTATCCTTCGAAGGAAAACGGAAGGGCTAAGCTCGCTTAAAATCCGTCTCGACCGCCAATTCCTCAACCCCGTCGGGCGTTACGTTGTACATCGCGTATAGAAACCCGTTGCCGTTCTGGCGGATCTCTGTCCGCCAGCCCCAATCCGGATTGTCGGGAACCGCATAGTGTCCCATCACGGAAATGCCGCCTTGGTCTGTTTTTCCATTACAAAGCATCAAAACGCCTTTCGAATGCCACGAGTCCGTCCAGACTGCCTGAACAGCATCGGACTTCGGATCACACCCGACTACAAGAAGGCCTTCCTGGGGATCGCCGTCGAAAGACCAAGTGTATTCAAAGGACAGAAACTGGCCATTCATTTTAGAACGAACGATCGCAGTCGATTCGGACTCCTTCATCTTCTCGGGCATCCAGGGAACATGTAATCGATTAGTACCGGTCCAGGAGCCGAGGAGATCAGATAATTTTTGATCGACGCTCATGAGCTTAATGACCTTATGGGTATTTTCAGTATAGCACTCGGCGAAAAGGGATTGGCAGAACACAGCCATGGTAGAGAGTGAAGGGAGTTTTGAGTTGCGAGTGAGGGTATTCTGCTTCTTTGGCGAAGGCAGGACGGGTTGTTCACAACTCAAAACATGGTGTGCGTGGGAGAATCTTTTGTAACTAGCCCACCCGGCGAAGAGGGGGCTTGATAGCCGAATCGTTGTTCAGCTGTCTATCCTGCAAATGCTGGATCAACGAAGACGCCGCCCGTTTCGTAAGTTCATCAGTCGAACAATTCATCGCCGAGTTGCACTCCTCGTCCGGGTCGACGTTGAGCTCCCGAGCAATGGCTCGGATCATACCGAGCTGCTTGGCCGTGACGAGTTCGCCGAGGCTCCGAGCGACTGGATCGCTGGGGAAGTCGTACCCGTCATCGTTCGAGGAGGTAGCTCCTTCCCGCTCTATCGCATCGAATTCCTTTTTGTAAAGCTCACGAGCGATACCGAATTTCACAGCAGCGCGTTTTAGGGCGTCGTGCTCGGCCTTTTTGATTCCCGTCTCGCTTCGGGACGGGCCTGTGCCAATACCTTCACGCGTGACGCCGTCTATGGTGATCGCAACGGTCACCGTCATGAGATCGCCTATCTGCCGAATGTCCTTTACCGTATGAGCCCAATTTGGGGCCGCATCGTCGAGGATATCGGCGACCGTGTGCCACTCAACGTAATCGACCATCTGGACATTTCCGTTTTGGTCGCGCCAGCCTTCCCTCTGTTTCACGAGATGGGGATCTACGTGTTTCTTCAGCTCACGCAGTGTCGCTGAAAACTCGAGCACGTTGCCACGATCTTCACTCGTCTCCAACGGATCCAGAGTGGTTCCGCCCGCTTCTTTTAGGTAATTTCGTTTCATCGTTGTTCGTCTCCTTTCGATTCTCTGGACCGTCTCGACCTAGCTCTTTTTCGCCCGGCATGTCCGCTTGCCGTGCTATCTGCCAGAACGGTAGGTCCGTCTGTTCGCCGCGCTCAGACCTGTGCGACTCAGTATTTATTCAATGCGGCTGCGGCTATCGCAGCCTCGGGACGTTTCACTCGAAGCTTACCTGACCGAACCGATCGTTTTGAGCTTCTCAAGATAATGTCCCATCAGTGAAACAGTGTACCACCAACATATTTTTGTTGCAAGCATGAAACTTGGTGTTGCGTTTAAAATTATCGTGTGTTATGTTTTATCCGTGAAATGCCACATGCACCAATGACACTGAGTCGGGAGGCTTTGGAAAATGGCTGATAGAAATGACAACTTCATAAATACTGTGGAATTAGGCCGTGCGATAAAGCGGCGCCGTGACGAACTCGGGTTGAGCCTGAGGGACGTCGCTGACGTAACCAACGTATCGGCATCGACGCTTTCGCGGATCGAGAACGGAACGGGTAAGCCGGACGCCGATAATATCGCCCGTCTAACCGGCTGGTTAGATATGCCCATCGATCGCGTTATGAGCAAGTCGACTTCGGATGTTGAAGCGGTGGTCTATTACCCGCACGAAGCGACGCCTGAGATCGTAGAAGCTCATCTGAGGGCGGACAAGAAGCTTACTCCGGAGACGGCAAAAGCACTTTCGGAGCTGTTTCGGGTAGCGTACAAGCAATTCAGTAAGCCGGGCGAGGATTAAGACCCACTCGGTGTCGGCTGCAGAAATTGTTAGGAATTCCGAAGAATTTAACTTTTTGTGGAGTGTTTACGATGCAAGGTTCATTGTCTGACAGGCGATTCTCGGTTGATACCACGTTCGTACTCTTCTTTTTGGCCGTCGATTTTGGACAGTCCGCGATGTCATTCGGCTTGGACACCGTATTTTCGGCCATGACGCTTGGAATGGTCTTGATCATGCCGTATTTTTTCCCCTCGGCAGAGGAAAAACCGGATTTCAGTAGCTGGTTGCTTGGTCGAATGTTGATTTCGATCCTTGCTGTCGCTCTCGGACTCATGTACCACCAGGCACTGGGTGTGGTTTTGCCGGTAGAGTTCCGGTTCTTGCCGATGACGCTTCTCATTGCGACTGCAATGATCAGCTGCTACTTGCAGTTTTATGCTATGATTAGGTTCCGTTTGGCGAGATAGGCAAAAGGCGTCGAACGTAACACAAATCCGCACATGTTTCGGGAACATGTGCGGATTTTTCTTTCAACCGGGTGACTGAGGTTATGCCGCCAACTCACTCACAGTAGATGCGTTACCTATCTCATCATGGATAAGAGCATGAATCTTCTGAACTTGTTCCACGAGTTCGGCGTACTGGGCCGGAGTCAGGGCTTGGGCCCCGTCACACAAGGCTTCCTCGGGGCACGGGTGAACTTCGATAAGTAACCCATCCGCTCCGACCGCGACTCCGGCGCGGGCAAGCGGATTCACGAGATAGTTGTGGCCGGTGCCATGCGACGGATCGACCAATATCGGCAAATGTGTCATCCGATGAACGGCGGGAACGATCGACAGATCCATGGTGTTTCGAGCATGATCCGCGAATGTTCGAATCCCGCGCTCACATAGGATCACATCGTAGTTTCCTTCCGCCATTATGTACTCGGCCGCGAGCAGAAATTCATCAAGCGTCGCGGACAGACCTCGCTTCAAAAGGACGGGCTTACGAGTTTTCCCCGCGTATTTCAGGAGGGAGAAGTTCTGCATGTTCCGTGCGCCGATCTGGATACAATCACCGTATTTTTCAACCAGGTCGATACCGTGTTCGTCCATCGCCTCCGTGACGATATTCAGTCCGAAACGGTCTCGAACT
>JBDTSA010000312.1:0-3719 GCA_039931335.1 Acidobacteriota bacterium | reverse complement strand
CCGAAACCGTCAAGCTCACGAACGCGGAACTGCTCTGTGAGCCGGGCCTCGGCGTCGACAGCGTCGAAGAAATTATCTTCGAGCTCTGTAACCGCCCGGCCGCCGGCATCGCCCGCGACAGCATCGGTGTGCATTCCCGGCAGCTCGGACGAAATCTCGGTTCCCAAGAATGTTTCTCTCACTCCTTGAACTAAGCCGGGCGGGCATAGAATTTCGCGCGGGGCAAAGCTCTCGACGCATTCCGTTATCCGTTCCCACGAATTCGGTCCGGTAACCTGTGTTGCCGAAAACACTCCCGTCGACACATCGAGGAGCGCGGCTCCGTATGTTTCACCATCGGAACAAATCACCGCCAGGTACACCGATTCACCGGAATCCAGGAGCTGTTGATCAACGGCCGTACCGGGCGTGATAACGCGAACGACTTCGCGTTTGACGAGCTTTGTTCCCTTGGTCGCGGGCTCCGATTGCTCGCAGATCGCGATCCGATAGCCTTTCCTGACCAAACGCGAGATGTAACTCGCCGCCGCGTGATGCGGAACGCCGCACATCGGGATCGGATTCGGCGAATCTTTATGTCGTGCGGTGAGTGTTATCTGGAGCTCACGTGAGCCAGTGATCGCATCCTCGTTGAAAAGCTCGTAAAAATCGCCCAGCCGGAAGAAAAGGAGGGTTCCCGGATAGAGCTTTTTTATCTCGAGGTACTGCCGAAGCATCGGCGTCGCATTTTCCATACAAGGAGTGGGCTGGAGGTGCGTTTCAGAGTGTAGCGAAAATCCACAAAGTTTTAAAATTAGCGGTTTTCAAAGCCTTTCTTGTCTGCTAAACTACTTTCCTTACAAGTATTTTACGTTTCGCGGACGAAAATTCATAAACAACTTTACATACTGCAGTACAATCAAACGCGCGATTGAAAAGATCTGCCTTCAGCTTTTATGGAGTTTAGTAAAATGAGAGCCTTTATTAGTTTTTGTTTTTTGTGCGCGCTTGCCTTCGCTCAAAGTTCCATCACGTCGGCGCAGTCTACGGACACGGCCGCCGCAAAACCGTCGGAACAGACTGTTGCTTATATCCCGGCAGTGCCCGGACAAGGTAAAGATGAACGTTACAGGATCGGGTTTCAGGATCAATTGGAGATTCAGGTTTTCCGACATCCGGATCTGACCCAACGCGTCAACGTGAACACTAATGGAACGATCAGCCTGTTCAGGCTTGATGAGCCCATCGTCGCGGTTTGCAAGACGGAGCAGGAACTCTCGAATGACGTCGCGGCGGCGTACGAGAAAGATTATTTGAAGAACCCACAGGTTCGCGTAATCGCTACCGAGCAGCGCTCGCGAGCATTCGCCGTAATTGGCGCGGTTGAAAAACCCGGCCAGTACATGATCAGCCGGAAAGTAAGGCTGCTTGAATTGCTTGCTCAGGCGGGCGGGCCATCGAAGGAAGCCGGGACGAGAGTTCTCGTCGCACGCACAGGAAGCACATCGAATTGCCAACTGAACGAAGGCCCTGCGTCGACTGCGGACGAAGCGTCTTATATCGCCTATCCCTTGAAAGATATAATCGAGGGCAAGGAGAATGTCGTGATGCGGCCGGGTGATATTGTTTCGGTGCTCAAGGCCGATATCGTATACGTCTACGGAAATGTAAATAAGCAAGGGCAGATCGCGATCAAGGAACCGCTTACGCTGACGCAGGCGATCGCATCTGCCGAAGGCCTGAAAACTGCATCCGACAAGAGCAATATCAGAGTGCTCAGACAGAAGCCCGGCAGCACCGACCGGGATGAGTTGGTCTTCGATCTAAATAAGATCAATAAGCGCGAAGTCGCGGATCCGTTTCTCGAACCGAACGATGTCGTAGCTGTAAATACCGACAAGACAAAGGAGATTTTCCAGAGCATTGGAAGATCCCTAACGAACGGTCTACCGTCGCTTTTTTACCGTGTACCTTAATTAGTACAAAAACAGAGAATGAAAGAAACGCGTGAGATTATCCAGAAGCCGCTGAATGAGCCGGTTGAATTGGAAAGGCATTTTGAGCCGCAGATCATTCCGGCCGGCCGGTATCCGGCGTATCGCGAGAGTTACGCACCAGAAGGCTTTCAACTGCTCGATTATTGGAAGGCCATCCGGAAACGCCTTTGGCTCGTTGCGGGAATCGCTGTTTTGGTGACGACCCTCGCGGCTATTTACATGGCTCGCAAGCCGAACATCTATTCGGCGACAGCGCGTATCCAGGTCGATCTCGAGCAGATGAACCCGGATCTCGTGACAAGCGATCGACAGCGGCCGCTTTCGAATCCAGACCCGTCGTACTTCAACACGCAGCTTCAGCTTCTGGATTCCGAGAGCCTATTGCGTCAGGTCGTAAAAGAACACAGCCTCGACACGAATAAGGACTTTTTGACTGCAAAGAACGAAGGCAGCGGTGTGCTTCGCTCGATGCTCAAAGCCATCGGGCTCGCCAGCGATCCGAAGAAGGATTCGAATTCCGAGGAGCTTTCGGTCGCGGCGAATTCATCGCTCATCTCATCCGATGAGATCGCCGAGGCGGTGCGTTTGGCTCCGTACGTCGACATCATTCGAAAGAGCATGAGTGTCGAACCGGTTCGCGAATCGCGAGCTACGGTCAAGGATACGCGTCTTATTGAGATATCTTTCCGTCACACAAATCCTCAGCTTGCCGCCTTTGTCGTCAACAGCATCGGCGAGACGTTTGTCACAGCGAATCAGAACAAGCGCTCGGGTACAAGCCGAAAAACAAGCGATTTCCTTGAGAAACGGATTACGGATCTCCAGTCGGAAATTCGCTCCGGTGAACTTGAACTTGTCGACCTGAAGAAGAGCGAAGGGATCCTGAAGACCACCAATGAGCAAACCATCGTGCTCGACCGTCTCGCTGGTTTGAATAAGCAGCTGCTGGATGCGGAGAACAAGCGAAAGAACGCCGAAGCCCAGTACATGGCGATCAAGGATTCGCCTGAGGCGATCAATGCACTCGCAGAAGTCGAGAACCAGAGATTTATCCAGGATCGTGAGACCGCGATCCTCGCCTTTCGCAACGACACTCAGAAGAAGATCGCCGATTATCGCGCCCAGCGAGCCAAGCTGCTCCAGGAATACAAGGAATCGGCTCCTGAAATAGTCGAGATCGATACGCAGATACGAAGCCTTGAAGACTCACTTGCGAAGGTTGTCGATGACAACACTCAGAAGGTCCAGAATCTTCGCGAGAGGACTTCAAAGCTTCTCGTCGACAATCTGCGAACTAAGTACGTCCAGGCAAGAGCGGAAGAAGACAAGATCCGCGGGGCGTACGATGAGCAGTACAACGAAGCTCAAGTTCAGAATGTCGGCGGCGTCAGACTAAGGTTGCTCGAACAGACGATCGAAACAAATCGCGGTTTTCTTGAGAACTTGCGGAAACAGCAAAGCTCGAATGATGTTGCGTCGCAAGGCTCTGACAACAATATCAGCGTCGCAGGTTTCGCGATCCCGCCTGAGCAGCCTGTATCGCCAAGCCGCGTAATGACCGTTATGGCCGCGTTGTTCCTTTCGACGCTGTTCGGAATGGGCCTCGCACTGTTTCTCGAGTATCTCGACGATACGATCCGCACGACTGAAGAGATCGAAACGTATCTGCAGCTTCCGGCCCTTGCGGCGATCCCAACGATCGATTCTATTCCAAAGCGGAAACTTCTGCTTGTTGGCGCCTCG
>JBDTSA010000311.1:0-3729 GCA_039931335.1 Acidobacteriota bacterium | reverse complement strand
CGTTGGCGATATCTCCCGACGATGCACAGACCCAGTACTTTCTCGGGCTGATCCGGTATACGCAGAACCGCAATGGCGAAGCGCTGACCGCTTTCAACAGAGCTAAGACGCTGGACCCGAAATATGCCGAGGCTTTCTATCAGGCGGGTGAAACACTTGTCCGTCTGGAGAAGTACCCCGAAGCGACGGCCGAGTATCAGAAAGCAACGGTGTTGAAGCCAAATTACTTTGACGCGTTCATGGGTCTTGGGTCGGCTTATTTCCAGATCGACAGTTATCCCGAGGCCGTCGCCGCTTACAAGCAGGCTGAGCGGCTGAAGAACAACAACATCGAAGTGCTCGTTAATCTCGGCGATACGTATCGTCAAATGGCGAACTACAACGATGCCGAGGCTAAATACAACCTCGCGACCGTCTTCATCGAACGAGACCCGACGTACAATCGCGACGAGGCGGCCGACATCTACAGCAAGATCGGATTCGTGATCGCAAAGCAGTGCGAAGTGAACATGAAGAAAGCTCTGCCTTGCCGTTGGGACGTCGCCGTTCGAAATCTCGAAAAGGCATCCGCTATAACGTCTAATAACGTCGATACAGCAAATCTCGGCTGGGCTTACTACAACGCGGCGAAGAACGACATTCTGAACAAGCGGCCCGAGGAAGCAAAGGTAAAGCTTGAAAAGGCCAAGCTCTCGCTGCAGAAGGCACTGTTCTCGAGTCCGAAGTATATCGAAGGGCCGCTGCTCAATCTCGGGATGACATTGACGGACCTCGGCGATTACGTCGGTGCCGTCGATGCCTTCAAACGCGTGATCGAGAAGCAGCCGAAGTGGGTCTTTGCGATGAACGAGCTCGGGATCGCATATCGGAAGCAGGACAATTTCAAGGATGCGGCGACTGCATTTCGAAAGGCGACGTCGACGGACGGCAAATATGTCATCGCTTATTACAATCTGGCGGAAGCCGAGTTCCGCGCCGGTAACTTAGGCGAAGCTCAAAAGGCCTACAACAAGGTAAAAGATCTCGGCCGAAAAGACCTCGCGGCTCAGCTCCAGCTGATCAGCGGCGGAGCACTACGCGGATAGGATCGATTCGTAAATATCGAATGTGACCTCGCCTGATTCAATAGACATCGAGCAAAACGTTGCGCTGGCACCACTGACGACGCTCAAAGTCGGCGGACCGGCGCGCTTTTTCGTGCGGGCGTCAAACGAATCTCAAGTTGCCAAAGCATTCGAGTATGCAGACAAGAATGATCTCGACGTCTTTGTGCTCGGCGGCGGAAGCAACATCCTCGTCTCCGACGACGGATTTAATGGCCTCGTCGTGAATGTCGCGTTGAAGGGCGTTACCGCGTCAGAACCACGTGATCGCGCAGACGGTTCCGACGTTGTGGCGATCACGGCGAGTGCCGGGGAGGACTGGGACAAGTTCGTCGAGACGTGCGTCAATCAGGATCTCGCAGGCGTCGAATGTCTTAGCGGTATCCCCGGCTTTGTCGGCGGTACGCCGGTCCAGAATGTCGGCGCGTACGGACAGGAGGTTTCAGAGTCGATCGCGTCAGTTCGATGTTTTGATAGAGCGACAAGATCGATCATCGACCTCGACAATTCCGAGTGCGGCTTCACATACCGGACAAGTATTTTCAATTCCACTGAACGCGACCGATATGTCGTTCTTTCGGTCACATACAATCTGACGTCGAACGGTGAGCCGAAGATCGCATACAGAGATTTGAAGGACCACTTTTCGGATCTTCCCCCTACTTTGAAAGATACCCGCGACGCGGTCCTAAATATCCGGCGGGCAAAGTCAATGGTTATTGATCCGGATGATCCGAACTCACGAAGCGCCGGATCGTTCTTTAAGAATCCGATCGTCGATCCGGAGCATTTTGAAAAGATCGTGAAAGCATCTGAACACGAGAACGTCACGCACTTTCCTGCCGCCGAAAATAGAATCAAAGTTCCGGCCGCGTGGCTGATCGAGCGAGCGGGATTTCACAAAGGCTTTCGAAGTGGGAAGGCAGGTATCTCGACAAATCATTCACTCGCCCTCGTAAACCTTGGCGGTGCGACCGCCGCGGAGATCGTCGCGCTGAAAGAAAAAATACAAGACGGAGTGCGGCAAAAATTCGATATACTTTTACAGCCGGAGCCCGTGTTCGTCGGCTTCGAATGATCACGCAAAAAACTTCCTGCTTGCTTCGTCCGAAGGGTTACGAATTTTTTTTAAGAGGTAGCTATGTTCCGCAATCAGCCGCTAAACAGATCGTTTTTTTCATCGGCCGTCTTGCTCTCGATCAGTTTTTCCACCATCTTCGTCTTTCCGCAGGACATCGTTGCTTCGGACGACATCACGGGAGGCTCGAGTGTCTTCGTGTTTCGGAAGTCCAGAAAGGAGCCGCACGAAAAAGCTGCCGGCCAGGCGATGCGAGCAGGCGGAGGACGTGGCCGAGCCGGTCGCAACCGTTACGATGCGCAGTTCGCGGCAATGCGGAAAAAGCATGTTACTCAGGCGAAAGCGAATCAGACTGTCGTTGCGAAAAATCGTGCCCCGCAGCGGAATCCAAAGATCACGCAATCCAATACCTTTGCTGCGAAGGCTGACGGCTTACTCGATGCAAAACAATACGATCAAGCGATCGCCGCATATCGTGAGGCCTTAAAGAATAATCCTAAAAATGATGCGGCGAGGTCAGGCCTGAGCGATGCGCTCGTCGGAAAGGGAATCGAAGTCGCAGGCGACACAAACAACCCCGGTGCGATCGCATATCTTGACGAGGCCGTCACGTTCGATCCGAAGAACGATGTCGCTTATGCCAAGCTTGGTGAGGTCTACGATGCTAAGAACGATGACGATCAGGCGCGTCTGAATTACGAGAAAGCGCTAGCCATCAATCCCGAACTATCCACTTTGTACGTTCCGGTCGGTATCTCGTACTTGAACAAAGGCGAGATCGCCAAGGCGGATGTTGCTTTGCAGAACGCTGAAAAGCGCGGAGTCGCGGACGTCGAGCTCTATGACCTGAAGGGCATGACGCTCTACAAGCAGAATAAGAACTCTGAAGCAATGGCGGCGTTCGAGAAAGCGCTGTCGCTCGACGGGCGGAACGCGACCGCGAAGTATTACCGCGCGGCACTTCTTGATCGCATGAACCAGCCCGATCAATCTCTCGCGGCCTACCGCGATACGGTTGCGATCGCACCGGAGTATGCTCCGGCTTGGTTCGATCTCGGTGTCATCAGTTACAATCGCGGCGACTACGCGAACGCTGAAAAGTCTTATCGGGAAGCCATTCGGATCGACGCCGACTATTACCAGGCTCACGCCAATCTCGCAAGCACATACCGCCAGATGGAGCGTTACCCGGAAGCGAACGCGGAGTATAAATTAGCCGAGGTCGGCATCAAGGACAATCCCGACCTCTATCTCGAATGGGGTTTCTGCCTTGGCAAGACTAACGAATGGGACAAGGCCGTTGCTCGTCTCGATCAGGCACAAAAGCTCAGTCCGGCGGCGGTTGACGATTCCAATCTGGGATGGGCTTATTACAACTCGGCGCAGGCAGATAAGCAGAACAAGAAAGATGCCGAGGCGAACGCGAAACTGCAGAAGAGCCGCGAATCGCTACAGGCGGCCGTCCAAAAGGATCCGAAGCTTGATGCGGCGTATATGAATCTTGGTTCGACGGACAATGCACTCGGCGACTTTGAAGCCGCGGTCGCA
>JBDTSA010000310.1:0-3765 GCA_039931335.1 Acidobacteriota bacterium | reverse complement strand
ACCATGCCGCGAATGGACGGCTATCAGGTCTGTAAGCAGATCCGCAGTAATAACTCCACCAAGGATGTGACTGTCGTCATGATCTCCGGCAAAGACGGTTTCTTCGATAAGGTGCGCGGCCGAATGGCAGGCACGACCGGCTACATCACGAAGCCGTTCGGCCCCGAGACCCTCATGAAGGCTGTCGAGATGTACCTCAGCGGCGAGGTACCTGAAATGGATGAGGCCTAATGTGCCGTCGTGGTAACTTCGAAATCAAAAGTTTTTATCGATGAAGCAGAAGCGCTGCTCGCGGCAATCCGCGGCAGCGTTCTTGTTCATGTTCACGATGGCGTCCACCCGGCGCACCTAAAAGTGCCTCTTGATTCCGCGCGTTTACTAAACCAGTGCACGACGGAAGTTGATGACGATGAAATACGTTATGGTGCCGATGCACTCGAAGCATGGCTGATGATGCTTGTGGCTGAGACGGATCCCATATCGCATACCCGGACTCGCAGCCTCCTCGATCAGATCTCGGATCTTGAAGTCGCATTGGTCGCCTACCGAGCAAAGGCTGGTGCCGGTCCGCTCGATGTCGGAGACTTTCTCGACGCATCGTTCAAAATCTTGCGGGGCAGAGAGATGGCGCGTACAGAAGCATCGCCGGATGAAAGGGTGCCGCCTGAGCGATTCGAGATCGACCCCGAGGTGCTCGAAGTCTTCGCGGACGAAGCTGAAGCCCTTTTGGAAAACATCCGGCTCAACCTCGCGATCCTCTCCGACCATCCGAGTGATCGCAACTCACTCTGGGAAATAAATAAGAGCGCTCACACCTTAAAAGGCGCCGCCGGCATTGTTGGTCTAAAGAAAATATCGAAACTCGCCCACGTCGTCGAAGATCTGCTAGCTAAATTGTCGGAGAGAAACGAGGACTTTAGCCGCGACATGGTTTCTCTCTTGTTAAATGCGGCGGATTGTCTTACGTTGCTATCGGAGGGCGACCACTCCACGACGATCGGTCATCGGGTCACTTCGCTTCATCGGCAGTTCGATGCGGCAATCAAGGCTGCCGCTAAATTTCAGGGAGCATCAATAAGTGCTTCGCCGGAGTCGCTGGTGTCACATTCACCTGCATCGGAAGTAAGCGATGCGACGCCTGTCTCACCTACGAAGCAGAACACTAATCCGATCGTTCGTGTTTCGCTTGACCGGGTCGACGACCTCGTACGAAATGTGCGTGAACTGACATTCAGTCAGACCGCTTTCAAACGACGTCTCGATGAATTCGGAAAGCAGCTTGGCGAGACACTCAACAACACTCTTCGGCTTCAGGCCGCGAGCGGAAAGATCGAGAACTTGCGGGCGAACGCAGGTGATCTTACTCGGGTTCGAGACGTCGATCTCGACCAGAGCTCATACGAGCTGGCTGAAACGGCAAAGGACGCGACGCTCATTGGCGCGGCGCTCGACAATGTGAAAACCGATCTCGAGTCTCTTTACAACGATCAGTGCGCGTTCATCGCTGAGATTCAATCGCGGCTTCTGCGATTACGAAACGTCGAATTCGGCACGGTTGCAAACCGGCTCCAGCGGACGGTTCGAGTATTGTGCGACGAAGAAGGAAAGAATGCGGAAGTAGCGATCGAGAACGCGACTCTCGAGGTCGATACTCAGGTCATCGATGCGCTAGTTGAGCCGCTGCTTCACCTGCTCAAGAATGCGGTTGTACATGGCATCGAGCTGCCGGAGACCCGGCGGATGCTTGGTAAACCCGAAGCCGGAAAGATTACCGTTAGGGTCAGCAACAAAGGCCCGAATGTCGTCCTATCCGTCACCGACGATGGACGCGGTATCGCGTTTCGCCCATTGTTGGACAAAGCCGTGGCGTTAAATTTAATTAGCCCGGTCGAAGCCGAGCAGATGTCTGCCGACAAGATCCGCGAGCTGATATTTCTTCCGGGGCTAACGACAGCTCAGACGCTTACGCTGAACGCCGGCCGAGGTGTTGGCATGAGCATAGTGCGCGAAAGCGTCGCCGCCCGTGGTGGGAACATTTCGATCGAAACGTGGCCGCAGAAGGGAACGACATTCAGCATTCGCATCCCGCGACCGTTCGCCGAGATAGATACGCTGGTTGATCCGGTTGTTAGCGCCGATAATGTCGATACTCAAACGAAACGGTGGACGGTGCTGGTCGTAGACGATAGCCCGAGCGTTCGGCTGATGACTTCCCGCGTGATCGAGAAAGCCGGTTGGAATGCTGAAAGGGCAAGAGACGGCATCGACGCCTTGGAGAAACTCCGGGCAATGGAGCCACCGGCGGTGATCCTGTCCGATGTCGAGATGCCGCGGATGGGTGGGTACGAGTTTGTCGCCGCTCTGCGCGAAGACGACATCCTTAAAAATATTCCAGTTATTTTTATCAGCTCGCGGACAGAGGATCGTCAACAATCGGCCGTCGCGGGAGTAGCCGCATATTTAACGAAACCTTACGACGAGAATAAGCTTGCGGAGCTAATCGGGCAGCTCGCGGTAACGCCCGAGCTCGTACCGCATTAAGGATCTATTTTTTTGGCGGGGAGCTCGGCCTGATCTCGATCTTGCTTGGAAGAGCTCGCTTATCAAAACTCAAAAGATCGACGACCACTTCGGCGATATCCGCCGGTTGCAGCTGCCAGGCTTTTTCATCACTCGCGATGTCGCCTCCAAAATCAGTATTCACGCTACCCGGGCAAATGTAACTGACCTTAATGTTGTCGTGCCGAACTTCCTGCATCAGGGCTTCTGAAAATCCGTTGAGTCCAAATTTTGATGCGTTGTAAGCTGCCATCCGGGGATGCGCATTTTGTCCGGCGAGCGATGAAATGTTGATGATGTAGCCCCCGCCTCGTTTTTTGAGGATCGGGATCGCGTGATGACATGCGTAGAACACGCCGAACAGGTTTGTCTCGAGCGTCTGCCGAAATTCTTCGCTGCTCATCTCTTCAACGGTTTTTCCGAAGTAGCCCATGCCGGCGTTATTTACGAGGATATCTATTCCGCCGAAAGTTCGAACGCACTCGGCAAGCATCGCCTTTACCTCAGTTTCGTCGCGAACGTCACAGGTGAACGCATGAACTTCGCCATGACCGGCGAGATTCGACTTTGCGGTCGACAATGCATTGTTACCGCGGCCCGTCATCAGAACGCGTGCTCCGTTCCTCAGCAAGCCCTCGGCGATAGCGAAACCGATCCCTTTCGAGCCGCCGGTAACGACAGCTACTTTCCCATCTAGTTTTGTCACAGTTATTTTTGAGCCGGCCGAAAATCTTTGAGGAGCTGGTGCTTCGCAAATTTTATCTTCGGAGCGTCAACTCGCGAAAGCTCTTTCCACACTATAGTCAGCCCGTCATTTTCGTCTCGTCGAAGTACTCTATGCGGCCGTTTGACTTCAGCCCCTATGGCATCAGCTCGCGAGCCGCCGCTTCAGCAAGTCGTTGACGATTTTGGGATTTGCTTTCCCCTGCGACGCCTTCATCACCTGTCCGACGAAGAAGCCGAACAGTTTCTCATTACCGTCTCGATATGCTGAAACCTGATTCTGATTTGTTTCGATAATTTCGTCAACGATTTTCTCGATCGCAGCTTCATCCGAGATCTGCTCGAAACCTTTTTCTTTTATTACCTGGACGGCGGAACTGCCGGACACGAACATTTCTACAAGCACTTCTTTCGCTTGATTGTTGTTGATCGAGCCTGCGCCGAGGATCTTGATCAGTTCGGCCAACGCCGGTGCAGAAACCG
>JBDTSA010000309.1:0-3783 GCA_039931335.1 Acidobacteriota bacterium | reverse complement strand
CAACATGTCGCTGATCGGGATAAACGCGCTGAAGTACGGGTCAGCGATCAAACTATATACGACTCATGAACATTGGCTTATTTGCCCCATGCATGTCTTGTGGAAATTCAATCGCGAGGTGTGTACAAAGAAAAGCTGCCTACGTTGTCAGATCGCGGGGAAGAGACCGCCGCAATTGTGGAGACAGACCAACCTCCTGGAGAGCTCGCTCAAGCATGTCGACTGCTTTCTATCGCCGAGCCGCTTCACGATGGGCAAGCATCTTGATGGCGGACTAAAAGTCCCGATCCGGCACATGCCGTACTTTTTGCCGACACCGACTGCGGCGGCTAACCACCCCGGAAGTAGCCGCGAGCGTCCTTATTTTCTTTTTGTTGGGCGTCTTGAAGAGATCAAAGGATTGCAGAATATTATTCCGGTCTTTCAAAAGCAGAAAAAATATGACCTGCTTGTTGCCGGAGACGGTGAATTTCGCGATGCTCTTTCAGCGATGGCCGGTGATTCACCGAACATCAAGTTTCTCGGCCGCCTGAATCAAGATGAGTTGGGAGCCCTGTACGAATCGGCGCGGGCCGTGATCGTCCCATCGATCTGTTATGAAACCTTCGGCATCATCATCATCGAGGCCTTTGCCCGTAGGACTCCGGTTATCGTCAACAATTTGGGAGCTCTGCCTGAAGTTGTTGAAGACAGCGGCGGCGGGTTTATCTACGAGAACGCGGAGCAGTTGGAGGAGGCAATGAATAAGCTCGCATCGGACCCGGATCTACGGCGGAAGTTGGGCGATAACGGCCATGCCGCTTATACGAAATACTGGAACGAGGAAGCCCATCTCGAAAAGTATCTTGATCTCATCGAAGAGCTTCAGATGCAGCGTTTAGCAACCGTTGCCCAGCCGTGCGTCTAGTATTTGCTCATCCGTACCGACAATAACGATGAGCGCTTTGTCCGATTGCATTGAACTAAGAAAGTAGTACAGTCTGCGAAACCCGATCGCTAACACGACAATATTTCAGCAATTTTCGCTCGGAGATTCCGCGCGGGATTTTCGTCTTTTTCGTCGGGATATGGGAAACGTAAACGGATCGGTTTGTTGGCGGGAGAATGATCGCAGCTAGACGCATTCCAATTTTGACCTATCACTCGATAGATGACAGCCGATTGGTCATCTCGACGGCGCCCGATATTTTCCGGCGCCAGATGAAACGTTTAAGCGAAACAGGTATTCGAGGGATTTCGCTTGAGACACTATCGCGCTCGTTTGCCGCGAATAAAGGATTTCCGGAGAACTCGGTTGTCCTTACGTTTGACGACGGTTTCCAGAATTTCTATACGACCGCGTTCCCGATCCTGCACGAATACGGCTTCAAAGCGACGGTCTTTCTCGTCACCGATCATTGCGGAAAAAAGAATGATTGGCCGGGTAATCCACCGGGTCTGGCGTCGGAAAAACTGATGTCATGGTCCGAAGTACGCGAACTGAAATCAAACGGTATCGAATTTGGCGCCCACACGCGGACGCACCCGGATCTTACTCGTCTTTCCGAGACGCAGGTAAAGCGCGAGACGGTGGAGTCCAGGGACGCGATCGAAAATGCGATCGGCGTTAAGGTGACGACGTTCGCTTATCCGTACGGGAAGTTCAACGGTCGTGTAAGAGACATCGCGGCACAGAACTTTGACGTCGCGTGTTCGACTAACCTCGGAACGGCGACCGTCGAGAGCGATCTCTTTTCACTCGAGAGGATCGACGCATATTATCTGTCGCGGCCGCGGGTGTTTGATTCGCTCTCCTCCAAGACTTTTGACCGGTACATGAAGTTCCGACAGACATTGCGCGATGTAAAGGGGCAGGTCTCGGAAAAACTTTCGATCAACTAAAGGAATAGATTTTATATGTCCATACTTTCGCGCATTGAGCGTCACACAAAATTATCGATCAGGGCCGCAATGAATCAGAAAAGGCAGACGCCTCCGTTCATGATCGTCTTCATTAATTCGATCTGTAACTTAACGTGCGAACACTGCTTTTACTGGAAAGAGCTCAATAAGCGCGACGATCTCAAATTCGAGGAGTTCGAGAAACTTTCGCTCGAGCTGGGCGATTTCGAGAACCTCAATCTTTCGGGCGGCGAGCCGTTCATTCGGCCGGACTTCGGTGAGATCTGCACGCTTTTCATTAAGAACAATAACGTAAAGAACATTTACGTTCCGACGAATGGCTACTTCACCGACCGCACCGAAAAGGCATTGCGGATAGTTCTTGCCAACAAGAGCCTGGAGATGTTCGTCTGTGAGATCTCGCTGGATGGGATGCCCGAGTATCACAATAAGTTTCGCGGCAATCCGCAGTCGTTCGAGAAAGCGATGGAAACGTATACGATGCTCGCGCGACTGCAAAAGGAAGACCCGCGGCTTCGCATCCACTCAAACACGGTCGCCATGAGTGAGAACATGGACGAGATCTGGCAGCTGACCGAATACCTGCACGACAATTGTCCGGCGATGGAACATCACAATCTGGCGATCATACGCGGCGATCGCAAGAATCCATCGCTTCAGGGACCACAGCTCCAAAAGTATAAGGACCTTTATCACCATGTGGCAAAGGTCTGGAGCGACCGTGAGAAGGGCCGTTTGGGAGCGAGCGTTGAGCCGATGCTGCAATGGGCGAAGATCAAGACCATTGAGTCTGAGTCGCAATTCATTCCGTGTAAGGCCGGCGTTCTGACCGGCGTCGTATACGCAAATGGGGATGTAAGCGTTTGTGAGCAGCACCGCCCGTTAGGAAATCTTCGGAAAAATACGTTTTTCGAAATTTGGGATTCCGACAAGGCAAATCATTTGCGGGCGCAGATCAAGGCCAAAGAGTGTTACTGCACAAACGAAATATTTTTGTGGTCGAGCATTGTTTTTCAGCCGATCCAACTCACGCGAGCGCTCGTCGGATCGCGGGCCATGGGAAGCGGTTCAAGAAAGAAGGCGACTACCAGTATTTGACCGATAGAGGCTCAAATTTTTTTCCATGACGCGGGCTCGATCACAACGGTCATCTATAGCACACCCCGAGGAACTATTACCGTCACTGGGGGGCATGAGCTTTGTCTGCCCTCTCTGTCGAGGTCAGTTGAGCGTCCTGACTGATGGCTATTTCTGCGAAGAATGCCCGCGGACCTATCGATTACACGGCGGAATCCCCGACTTCCGGGTCTTCCCGGATCCATACCTAAATTGGCAGGAAGATCGCGAAAGGACAGAGATCGTCTTGAAGGCCCTCGACAAGTACAAGCTTGAAGAGCTTCTGGAATACTACTGGAGCTTTAGCGACATCACGCCGGTCGATCTGCGCTCAAAGTTCATTCGCAGCGTGAGGCTTGGAGAAGCTCGGGCACGCCGGTCTGTCGAAATGCTCGACGAGGAGAATGGCTCGAGGCCCGGAGCGAAGAAGAAGACGATACTTGAGATCGGCAGCGGCACCGGCAATTTTCTCGCCGAAGCGGTCGGTGGATACGAAACGGTCGTCGGAGTAGATATCGCAATGCGCTGGCTTCACGTCAGCCGGCGACGCTTCATGGACAAGGGCCTTCCGGTTCCGGCACTCGTCTGCTGCTGCGCCGAGTATTTACCTTTTGCCGAAGCTTCATTCGACGTCATCACAATGACATCCACATTGGAGTTCACTGCGGATCAGGAAAAGGTCCTGTCGGAATGCGAGCGCGTACTTGCAAGCACCGGCACACTCTACATTAATTCCGTCAATCGTTTCTCACTCGCGAGTGATCC
>JBDTSA010000308.1:0-3788 GCA_039931335.1 Acidobacteriota bacterium | reverse complement strand
CATCGCCTCGACCATAACCGCGACGCCGTTCGGTCCATAACCTTCGTACGTGACCTCGTCGTAGTTCGCTCCTTCACCTTCGCCCATGCCGCGCTTGATCGCACGATCGATGGTGTCGTTCGGCATGTTCTGCGCCTTCGCGTCGGTCACGGCTTTTCGAAGACGGGCGTTGGAATCGACGTCACCGCTTCCGCCGGTCCGAGTCGCCACCGTGATCTCCTTGATCATCTTGGTGAAGATCTTGCCGCGTTTGGCGTCGAGCGCGCCCTTCTTATGCTTGATTGTGTGCCACTTGGAATGTCCTGACATGTTTTTAAGAGTTCAGAGTTCAGAGTTCGGTGTTCAGTGTTCAGTGTTTATGTTCAGAGTTCAGAGTTCAATAGTCGCTAACCGACCCTGAACCCTGAACCCTGAACCCTAAACTCTAAACTCTAAACTCTGAACTCTGAACTCTGAACATGTTAGTCGAAGAGAAAATATATCACGCGCGATTTTGTCGGCACAACCGAAAGGATTCATACAAAGTTCACGCGAAATTCATGCAAGTTAAATATGTCGGTGTTCAATTAAGGGTAGGAGTTTTTATGAATCGAATGTGCGCGACTATTTTCGTTTTGACGATGACCTTTGTCGCCCTGCTTATCTGCCTGAAACAGACGGTTGAAATGCGTGAAGCTTTGGGCGCCGATGAGGCGAATTTCTTGATCGCAATTCAGACGGTTCTCGGTGTCGGCATCATCGCAACTTGTACGTCACTTCTGAGACGACGCTTTAGGCGATCGGCGGAACGGGCTAACCGACAACGGCTCGGAGCATTTCGGCCGATACGCCGCTTACTCTCAGCCGTTTGGTCTTAGAAGTTTCACCGCTGACGATCTGGATCGACGATCTTGCTACACCCAATTTTTTCGCAAACAGTTTGATCAACTCCGCATTCGCAGCCCCGTCAACCGGCGGTGAAGAAAGCCTCACCTTCACCGCTCCGTCATACTCCCCGACGATCTCCGTACGAGAAGAACGCGGGGTTACGCGGACGAGAAATTCTACGGAAGTATCTTTTTCCTTGATCGATATCATTTCAGATCTCGGTACCGGACGACTGGTCGGATTTGAGCTATTATAAGTTTCCGTCCGTAGATTATTCGAGTCATGAAGAGGAGACGTCGATGCACCTTTCAGTTTGGCTTCGCCGAACAGTACTGCCCGCTTGTGTTCTGATCCCGACGGCGGCAGCGATCTTGCACTATGGCCCATTCACTTCGCAAGCCGGCGATGATCTGAAAACGGCGACAGAAACGACCGATGACCGGCTGCGGCCGGCCGGGACGCTTCTCCTTGATGCAGAGACAGAACTTCCGGCGGTCGTGCCGCTGACCGTAGGTTTTGTTCGGACGCCAGATGCTTGGGGGCCGGACGGAAGAGGCCGGTATCTGATCGCCATCAATAGCGGCTTCGGGCTCGAGTTCAATTCGCGAAGCAAAGGAAATCAGTCGCTTTCGGTGATCGACCTGAACGCAAAACCCGAGCCCATTGTGATCCAAAATATTTATTTCCAATCTCCGCAGAGCGCGAATGTCGGGCTCGCCATAGATAAAAAGAAACAACCGGACGGCTCATATCGCCTTTATGTCGCGGGTGGTTACGAGAATAAGGTTTGGATGCTTGCTTACGATCCGGAAAAAGCCCAGCCGCTGTATCCGGCGAACAAGCCGGATACAAAAGTCGACGCACCTTCGATCGACGTCAGTGCGTTTGCTGAGAGTGCACCTTCGCCATATTACAACGACAACATTGCGGCCGTTTACCCAACCGGTCTCGCCCTCAGCCCCGATGGACAGTCGCTCTATTCGGCAAATAACCTGAGCGACAACCTCGGAATTGTTTCCGATCTTCGCGCTTCCAGAAGGCTGACGCGGATCCCGCTTCGACGGCCGGGTTCGACGCAGTTCGTGTATCCGTACGATGTAACGCTGATCACCACCGGCCCTCGCGTCGCGAAGGTATATGTCTCGCTTTGGGGCGACGGATCGATCGCGTCGGTCGAACCGGCGGGCCGAGTTCGACACATTACCGTCGATCGTCATCCGACAAAGATGCTACTCAACAAGCAACAGACGCGTCTGTATGTCGTGAATTCAAACGCCGACGCGGTGTCGGTCATCGACACCCGCACCGATGCGGTGATTGAGCGAGTAAATGTCCGCTTGAGCGAATCGGCAGAGATCGGTGCGAGTCCCGAGGGCCTGGCTCTATCTGAAGATGAACAGACGCTCTTCGTCGCGAATGCTCATGCAAATGCGGTCGGGGTTGTTTCGCTTACGAAAACACCATCCAGGATCTCGCGGTCAAAACTGCTAGGGTTTATCCCGACTGGCAAGTATCCGTCGGCCGTTGCCGTGATCGGCAAGCGGCTTTTCGTCGCAAACGGCAAAGGCACCGGCGTTGAAAATTCGTCGAATACGGTGAACGATTCCGGACGGAATCCGAACATGCCGAACGGAAGTTTTCCCGCAACACGTTACAACAAGCGCGGACAGTACAGCGCGTCCGTCGTATCCGGTAACATAAGTCTCGTTTCGATACCGGACGCGCCGCGTTTGTACGAATACACGCAGCGAACCATGCGGCAAAATGGATTGCTCGGACGCGAGAAGCGAAGCATCTTTGCCGACGGTAGATCGCCATTCAAGCATGTCATTTATGTAATTCGCGAGAACCGAACATACGATCAGGTGTTCGGTGATCTGGCTGCTAGCGGCAACGGTTCAAAGGCGGACGGCGAACCAGCGGTAGCGATCTTTGGCGCGGGTGAATCGGCAAGATCGCCGAAAGGCGAGTCGCAGAATATCACGCCGAATGCTCGCGCTCTGGCGCTTCGATTTGGTCTTCTCGATCGGTTTTTCGTAAACGCCGAGGCTTCACCCGACGGCCATAACTGGTCGACTGCCGCGTTCTCGAACGACTATGTGGACAAGGCGTTTCGATGGGATTACTCGGGCCGTGGACGCACGTACGATTATGAGGGCTTTAATCGCTTGCCATCGTTCGATCCGTCGGGAGGACAGCCGCCGGTCGCCCTCCCGTTCGTCTTTGACCATCCCGCCACAGCCGAGGACGTTGCCAATTTCCAGAAGAAGTTCGCACCCGATCTCAACGGCGATCGAGATATTGCTGAACCTGAAACGCGTTATCTGTGGGATGCGGCAAGGCGGGCCGGGCTCTCCTATCGCAACTACGGCGAATTCGTCGCGACCGTGTCGGAGGACGATGTCAAGGCGCACAACGAACGAAAGTCGAAACGGTATCCGGATGTCTCGCCGAACGCAACGGCATTCCCGACAAAGCGCTCGCTCGAAGGGCATTTCTCGCGGACGGTTCGCAACTTCGACCAGTCGACGCCAGATAGTTTCACGACCGAGTCGTATACGATCGCACGCCGATCGCCGTCGCCGATGGATCCAGCGATCCGTCCGGATCATCCCGACGTTCGATTTCGCGGGAGCTCAAGGTTGGGCGAGTGGCTAGTGGAATTCAACGGGTATGTCCGCAGCGCCGAATCCGGCGCCGGTGAAAAACTTCCCGACCTTTCGATCGTTCGCCTGTCGAACGATCACACGAGCGGTCTTCGCCGAAACACGCCGACTCCGCAATTCTATGTTGCGGAGAATGACTATGCCCTTGGGCGGCTGGTCGAGGCGGTTTCAAAAAGTCCGTACTGGAGGGACACCGCGATCTTTGTTGTCGAAGACGATGCTCAGAATGGGCCAGACCATGTGGATGCACACCGG
>JBDTSA010000307.1:0-3790 GCA_039931335.1 Acidobacteriota bacterium | reverse complement strand
GCTTTGGATCGGTTTGATGATCCCGTAGCGCGGTTCCTCAGTTTCCGAGACGAACGATCCGAACAAGCGATCCCAGATAATCAGTATCCCGGCATAATTCTTATCGAGATACGGATTATTGATGCCGTGATGCACGCGGTGATGCGATGGAGTGTTCAGCACATACTCCAGAACGCCCATGCGGTTCACGAAACGAGTATGGATCCAAAACTGGTAGATAAGATTAAATCCGTGCATGACCCCGAACATCCAGGGCGCAAACCCGAGCAGCATGATCGGAGCGTAGAAGATCCAGTGCAGCGTGCCGGAGAACCAGCTTTGTCGAACCGCGACACTCAGGTTGTAGAATTCGCTCGAGTGATGGACGACATGAAAGTTCCAGAACAAGCGGGATTCGTGACTTATGCGGTGGAACCAGTAGTAGGCCAAGTCGTCGACGAAGAAAAGTATCGCCCAGGTCCACCACGTGTCCGCGGGGAATTTGTACGGAGCGATCTGGTACGCGAGAAGGTAGAGTGAGCCGATGAACAAGCCAAACAGAGCGCCGAATGCGACGCTTACGAAACCGATCAGGATATTTGTCCAGGCATCCTTGGTTTCGTAATAATCGCGATCCTTTCTGCGCGACAACCACGCCTCAAGGGCGATCATCAGGGCGAAAAAGGGAATTGCGATTACGATAGGGCTTAACATTCGAACGCGGTTATTCTACCATCAACTGCAACGAACCGGGAGAGTGCGCAGTGCCTCGAAGATGCTGAAAAAGATAATCAAGATCACGATGATCGTCATCGTTGCGGCGTTCATAATTGGGCAGTTCGTCCGGCCCGACTTCTCTAACCCAGCCGTCGTCGAATCCGAGACGCTCGGTGCGAGCACCCAGGTGCCGCAAGATATTCAAGCTGTTCTGGCTCGTTCCTGCAACGACTGCCATTCAAACGAAACGCGTTACCCGTGGTACTCAAAAGTCACGCCGTTCAACTGGTTTCTCGCCGATCACATTCAAGACGGTCGGCGTGAGATGAATTTCAGCGTCTGGAATACCTATAGACCGCAGAAGAAGATAAAAAAGCTCGAAGACCTTTGCGAGCAGGTCGAGCAGGCGGAGATGCCCTTGCCATCTTATCTTTGGATCCATCGTGAAGCGGTGATGGCCGAAGGCGACGCCGCCCTTTTATGCAACTGGGCAAAGTCAGAGAGCGCGCGGATCGAGAGTACGAATCAAGGCGGATAATTTTACTTGTAGGGCGTCTTTCGGCTGGGGTATCATCGAAATCGGTCAATGGTCTTTCCCCGAATCCTCAGATCCATAACACGGAGAATGTGATGAAACGAAAGCTTTTTTCTTCGTTTGTCTTAACCGTCGCGATAATCACTGCGCTGTGCGGGATTGCGAATGCACAATCGCGCGGTGAGAGTGAAGTATTCGATCTTGTTAACCGCGAAAGGTCTCGGGCCCGGCTGGGAATGCTCGAGTGGGACGATCGTCTTGCACAGGTCGCGCGGGACTATTCGCGGCGTATGGCCCGCGAAGGTTTTTTTGATCACTACGATCCGAATGGAAAGACTGTCATCGATCGGGCCTCCCATCTTCGAAATTGGTCAACTATCGGTGAGAACTTGTTTGTCTGCGACCCCCATCCGTACTTTGCAACGACGGCCGTCCGCGGTTGGACGAAATCGCCGACCCACCGAGGTAACATGCTCGATCGAAACTGGACGGCGACCGGTATCGGTATCGCGTCGGCACGCGACGGCAGCATTTTCATCACGCAGGTTTTCACTCGCGAATAGACACGAGCAGCTACGTCAAAGATCCGGCGCAACCGGAGCTGACACAGGTTAGTTCGACTGGGAATGCCCGGTTCGTGCTCGAAAACGGCGTGTCACTACGTTAAACTAGTCGTCTATGTCATTGCTGAGGATCGCCCACTATCCTGAACCAATACTGCTGACGATCGGTAAGCCGGTTGGCGAAGAAGAGTTTGGCGCCCGTTTGGAGACCATCGTGAGCGACATGTTCGAAACGATGTACGAAGCCGGCGGAGTCGGACTTGCCGCGCCTCAGGTCTTCGATTCGCGGCGGTTGTTTGTGATGGACGTTCCGGACGAAGGCGGGGCGTCGAACAGGCTCACTTTCATAAATCCAGAGATCATCACGGTCGAAGGCGAGCAGATCGGTGAGGAAGGATGTCTTTCGTTTCCGGGCGTTTTCCAGACGGTACAACGGCAGATGCGCGTGATCGTGCAAGCCCAGGACGTAAACGGCAAGAAGTTCGAGCTTGAGCTCAAAGATCTCGCGGCCCGATGTGTTTTGCACGAAACGGACCACTGCGACGGCATCGTTTTCCTCGACCGGATGAGCTCATTGAAACGCCAGCTTGCGAAGCGTAAAATCAAGGCATTGCAGAAAACGGGAACTTGGTGATGGCAATAGATCAAACGAAAACGACCGCCGAGGCGTCGTCGTTCAGAGAACTTAATAAGTACTTGGACGAGGGCTGGGTCTTAATACTCAGCTACGTTAAGCACACGCACGACACACAGGAGCCGCGTTTTGTAATCGGCTGGCAGAAGGAATCTGAGCCAGTGCGGCCGGAGCTTCTTGACGAATGGGAGCTGAACGAGATCGATCGGCAAAAGTACACATAAAGAGATATGCAGACACAAAGAGTAATGGACGAATTTAAAAACGAACCTTTCACGGATTATTCGACGGCGGAAAATGCGGAAGCGATGCGTGCCGCGATCGAGAAAGTGCGCGGCGAGCTCGGCCGGGAGTATCCGGTCGTGATCAACGGCGCGAAGATCACGCTGGCGAGCAAATTCCAAAGCATTAATCCGGCAAACAAGACCGAGGTTGTCGGTGTTTTTTCCGAAGTCGACACTGACACGTCGCTAGTTGAAAAGGCGATCGACGCGGCGACCGCAGCTTTCAAACTCTGGCGAAATGTCCCGGCCGCGGAGAGGGCGGAATATCTTTTCAAGATCGCCGATGTTATGCGAAAGCGAAAGCACGAGCTCTCGGCGTGGATGGTTTTTGAAGTTGCGAAGACATGGGCCGAGGCGGATGGTGACACAGCCGAAGCGATCGACTTCATGGAATTCTACGGCCGCGAGATGCTCCGCTGGTCGCAGAACCAGCCCGTCACGCCGATCGACGGCGAGCACAATTCGCTCGAGTACATTCCGCTTGGTGTCGGCGCTGTCATTCCGCCGTGGAACTTTCCGCTTGCGATCATGGCCGGCATGACGATGGCCGCAGTCGTGACCGGAAATACGGTCGTCCTGAAGCCTTCATCCGACTCGCCGACGATCGCTGCGAAATTCATGGAAATCGTCGAAGAGGTCGGATTGCCGGCCGGCGTCGTCAATTTTGTCACCGGAAGTTCAGCGACGGGTGAAGCGATGACGACGAGCCCGAAGACGCGATTCATTTCTTTTACCGGTTCGAAGCAGGTCGGATTGCACATTAACGAAGTCGCCGCGAAACCCCGTGAAGGACAGATCTGGATCAAGCGCGTGATCGCGGAGATGGGCGGCAAGGATGCGATCGTCGTGGCGGATGATGCGGACCTCGATTCGGCGGCGAGCGGAGCGGTTCAGGCGGCGTTCGGATATCAGGGGCAAAAATGTTCCGCTTGCTCACGGTTGATCGTTGATGAAACAGTGCATGACGCGTTGGTGGCGAAAGTTGTCGAGCTGACTAAGTTGCTGAAGGTTGGGAACCCGACCGAAGGAGACATAAACATGGCCGCCGTGATCAACAAACGCTCGTTCGACAAAACGC
>JBDTSA010000306.1:0-3797 GCA_039931335.1 Acidobacteriota bacterium | reverse complement strand
AGCGCTCGCCTACATCCTTAAAAAGTACAATCTGCCGGTGTATGGATCGCGGTTCACGCTTGCGCTGGCGGAAAAGCGGCTTGAAGAATTTCGAATGCTTGATGACGTGCTTCTCCACCGGGTTCAAGCGAACGACGTGATCGACATCGGCAACTTCAAGGTAGGATTCATCCACGCCTCGCACTCGCTGGTCGATTGCTTTTCGCTTGCGATCAAAACGCCGATCGGGACAATCATCCACACGGGTGATTACAAGATCGACGATACACCGGTGATCGGAAAGCCCTACGATCTTCAAACTCTGAAACGATACGGCGACGAAGGTGTGCTTGTGCTGCTCGCGGATTCGACGAACGCCACGGTGCCCGGGCGGACGCCGTCCGAACAAGCTGTCATTCCAGCGTTCCGCGAGATCTTCGAAGAAACGTCCGGCCGACTATTTGTCGCGGCTTTCTCTTCGTCCATACATCGGCTGCAGATAATTCTCGACCTCGCACACGAGTACGGCCGAAAGGTTTGTGTGCTCGGGCGTTCGATGCAAAAAAATGTCGAGATCGCCGACGAGCAGGGCTTGCTGAAGATCGCGCACGGCGGAATGGTGTCGATGGGCGAAGCGCGTGCGCTCGGTGACGATGAGATCTGTTATCTCGTTACCGGATCGCAAGGCGAAAATCGCGCGGCGTTGTGGAACATGGCGACATCGACTTACAAGGGCCTCGAAGTGGAAAAAGGCGACACCGTCGTTCTCTCGGCTCGCATCATCCCGGGTAACGAAAAGAATATCAGCCGCTTGATCGGCCATCTCTATAAACGTGGGGCGAACATCATCGAAGAAAAACGAAGGCTGGTCCATGTCTCGGGTCACGCATCGCAGGAAGACATCAAGATCATGGTCGAAACCGCGCGGCCAAAGTTTCTTGTCCCGATCCACGGCGAGTATCGAATGCTATTCCGGCACAAGGAGTACGTTAAAAATCACGTTGCCGGATATTCGGACGACAACATCGTCTTGATCGAGAATGGTGACGTTTTGGAACTCGACGAATTCGGCGCACGGGTTGTCGCAAAGCACGACCTCCACAAGACTTTCATCGACGAAGAGTCAATGGGCGAGATCGAATACGACGTCGTTCGCGAGCGAAAGAAATTGGCATACGGTGGAGCGATCTCGCTGGTCGTGACGATCGATAAGAAAACTCATAAGATCGCGGGCGAGCCGCAGATAACATTTCAGGGTGTCGCCGGCCTCGAACCGACAAATGGATTCGCGGCGGATGCCCGGCAAGCGATCTCAGACGCGATCTCTGAAATGAAAGTCGCGCAGATCGCGGACAAGACCGTATTCAAGGAAAACCTACGGATCCATCTGAAGCGATTCGTGCAGAAAGAAATTCAGTCGAAACCTGTGATCGTGACGACGATAGTCGAAGTTTAGAATTCATTTCAAATGAGCTGGAGTGGCAAAGTCGTCTTCCTAACCGGCGCATCAAGCGGGATCGGCGAGGGAATTGCGGTCGCGCTTGCAAATCGTGGTGCGATTCTCGGCCTCGTCGCTCGCCGCGAGGAGATGCTGCAGGATCTGTCGCGCAGATGTGAAACAGCCGGCGGCACGCCGAGAATCTTTGCGGTCGATGTGACGGACGCCGTTGCGCTTCAGAGCGCAGCGGACAAGTTTCGCGAAGAGTTTGGCCACATAGACATACTCATCGCCAACGCTGGCGTCGGTGGAAATAATCCGGAAACTCGTGAGCTAAGGCCCGACGCGGTCAAGAAAGTCATCGACATCAATCTCCTCGGAGCAGCGAATTCCGTCTACGCCGTTCTGCCTCAAATGCTCGAGCGTGGGAGCGGCCATCTAGTCGCGATCTCGAGTCTCGCCGGCTTCCGCGGCCTTCCAAAATCCGCTGCTTACTCAGCCAGCAAAGCCGGCATGACCGCGTTCTTCGAAAGCGTCCGGCTCGACGTCGCGCACAAGGGCGTCGACGTTACGATCATCCAACCCGGCTTTATCAAAACACCGCTCACGTCAGGACGGGCAAACAAGATGCCGTTTCTGATGGAACTCGACGACGCCATCTCTTACTTCATCCGGGCGATCGAAAAGAAAAAGAAATTTTCCGCGTTCCCATGGCAGCTCGCCACGCTTGTACGGGCAGCGAGAGTTTTCCCTGCGTGGCTCTACGACCGCATCGCGGGAAGAGCCAGATATCGCGAGTGATTTGGCACACTAGGGCCGACACGATAGAATCCTTCAGAGACGAATCGCGTCGTGTGAAAGCCTGGGCGTTAGCGCGGGCGATATGCTCAAGTTCGAACTCTGAGTCCTTTTCTCCGGCTCGTCGACATTCTCTTTCTTCCGGATATCGCCCTTACTTACGTGCGGGCTTCCGCATCGTGTATGAATCTTCTCCAGGCAATAATTTTGGGCATCGTACAGGGCTTGACCGAATTTATCCCGATCAGCTCAACGGCGCATCTCGTTTTTGCCAGCCGTTGGACGAACCTTTACAACGGCGATCCGCAGCAGATCACAGCGACGATGGCCGTTATCCAGCTCGGAACACTAGCGGCGGTTTTTGTTTATTTTGCGGCGGACATCTGGGGGATCACGACCGCGTTCATCCGTGACCACTGGCTCCTCGTCGCCAGAACGCGAACGGCCCGATACTCGGGCACGCGCGGCGTTCGTCCGATCTGGCTTTCGCAGGAAGCGTGGCTCGGATGGCTGATCATCATCGGTTCGATCCCGATCGGCGTTGTCGGTATCCTCTTCAAAGATACGATCGAGGGCGCCGCGACAAAAAATCTCTGGTTTATTTCGATAATGCTGATCAGCATTGCGTTGCTCTTGCTGGTAGCGGAATGGGTCGGCAATCAGAGAAAGCAGATGCGGGACCTCGGCATCAGCGATGCGATCGTCGTCGGCCTTGCTCAAGTCATCGCGCTCATGCCGGGCTCGAGCCGTTCCGGTTCGACGATCATGGGCGGCTTGTTTGCCGGAGAGAAGCGCGAAACCGCGGCAAGGTTTTCGTTTCTGCTGTCGATCCCGGCGGTCACGGCGAGCGGTCTCTTGCAGCTCAGGGAAGCGTGGAGCATTCTCCCCGCCGACAGTTTTACGCCGTTGCTGGTTGGAACGATCGTCGCGGCAATAGTCGGCTACATCTCGATCTGGTTCTTGATGGCGTTCCTCCGACGGAATTCGACCGGCATATTCATCGCTTATCGCATCATACTTGGTACCGTCTTGTTGGTATTGCTTTGGCAGGGCGTCATTAGCCCGCAGGTTCATTGATCGACCGCTGCTCCCTCGGATCCGTGAAAGCCGTGTTCTAACCACAGAATTCGCGGAAAGGTTGAGATTAATTGCTGGAAAAGCTCTGGGTAATCCAAAAACACGATCACGCTAAGGCCGCACGGCTCGCGGACGAGATCAAAGTCTCGCGGCTCGTCGCGGCTCTCCTGATCGCGCGCGGGTACGATAGCGGCGAGCGCGCACACAAGTTTCTCAACCCATCCTATGACGACCTTCACGAGCCCTTCCTCTTGAAAGGGATGAGAGATGCGGTCAATAGAATTTTCAAAGCAATCGACGACGGCGAGAAGATCCTCATCTGGGGTGATTACGATGTCGACGGAACGACCGGAACCGTTCTACTTCGCAAAACGCTAAAAATGCTCGGCGGTGAAACGGCATTCCACGTCCCGAACCGCTTTACCGAAGGATATGGCATCAATATTCCTGCACTCGAGCAAGCCAAGGCAGACGGCTGCAAGGTCGTCATCAGCGTTGATTGTGG
>JBDTSA010000305.1:0-3811 GCA_039931335.1 Acidobacteriota bacterium | reverse complement strand
TCGGCGAATTGTCTGATGCCTTCGGCGACGGTCCCAGCCTGGACTGATTCGTAGCCCCACGAGCGCAAAGCTTCGGTCAGAGCGAATCTGACACCGGATTCGTCGTCGACGACGAGTATCTTCCCGTTCGATTTTGTCATTGATCGGTGACTCTTTGGAGGAGCCGGAACATTGCTTACTGTTTCGGTTGAATATAGCGGATTCGATTCCGGCTCGCAATAATGAGCCGCACCCGAGGAGCCGGGCCCGGAGGTAGCCGAATACTGCTGCCCATTCAAGTCGCAAAAGGAAAGTTCCGCACCGAACGCGGAAAAGTTCACGGTTATTTATTCTTTTCCCCGGAAAATACGAGGAAATTGAAGGCACACACCTTGCAGATTCGGCATCAGGAGGACGGCTCCTAAAAAAATGGCACGACGAATATCAGACAAAAAAATTCAACACGTCCTTTGTCCGACCGATCTCTCGGAAAAATCTCAAAAGGCGTTGGGATTCGCGGCGCGGCTCGCCGAAACCTTGGATGCTCGCCTCACGGCCTGCCATTGCGCACCGGCAAATTGGTTCACTCAAGAGAATCGGCTTCCGAAAGAAGCTCGCGTGAAGATCAAGGAACTGATAAAAGATCGGGTCGCGCGGTGCCAGGGCGAATCGAGCAAACTAAAATGGCAGAGCCTTGTTATCGAGAACAGCTTCGATCCGGCACGGGATCTTCTGACGCTGGCCCGCGAAGCAAATGTCGACCTTATAGTTTTGAAAGCGAGGCCCGGCGTACTGTCAGCCTTTCGATTCGGATCGATCGTTGAGCGAATGATCGAAAATGCCCCGTGCCCGATCCTTATCCTCCCATCGAGCTTCCTCGCCGACCGGGATCCTAACGACGATGACCTGGAGTTCCGTCGGATTCTGTTCGATTATGATTTTTCTGAAGCGACGGACGAACTTTTCCGCGTTGCGAATACGCTGACTCGTGATTATCGCGCCGACTTGCACGTACTCTCGGTGCTCAAACCTCCAACATCCGCGTCGACAGAAGCGGCTCCGGTTCCATTCAGTCGAACGCGTGTGCAAACGCTCGTTCGGGGAAAGCTCGACGAGGCATTGCAGGCAGAGGGCAAATCAGTCATGGAAATTCCGACCGCCGTCGAATGGGGGCGTCACGCTGAAACGGTTCTCGCCTATACGAAGACTCATAAGATCGATCTGATCTGCACGACGCTCGCGGCACCGCACTTTTACTTCGAAAAGTTGTACAGCGCATATCTTGGCAACCTTTTGAAATCAGCGGGTTGTCCGATCCTGGTGAAACAGGTGGGAACCTCTCATGTGCGTAAGGACCTCTGATTATGAAATTGTTGATCGCATACGATGGATCGCGCGACGCCGATGCGGCTATCGACGATCTCCGATCGTGCGGATTACCGGCAAAAATCTCCGCCGAGGTGATCTCGGTCGCCGAGGTGTGGCTGCCGTCTCCGGAGAGCATCGATGGCGACGGCGGCCGTGAATCGGCATATGTCGAAGAAATAGTTCGCGAGTCCCAGGAGAAAGGTGAAAAAGCGGTTACCGAAGCTCAAATTCTTGCCGGCTTCGCGACCGGTCGCGTGAAGGCGGCCTTCCAAGATTGGGATGTCGCACCGTTCGCAACTTACGGCTCCCCGGGATGGGAGATCGTTAATGAGGCTGAGAGGTTCGACGCTGACCTCGTCTTGCTCGATGCTCAGGGCCAATCATTCTTGAGTCGTCTTGTGCTTGGAAGCATCTCGCAGCGCGTGCTCACCGAGGCCTCGTGTTCCGTCAGGATAGGCCGCGGTCGAATCGATCTCGACGCCGGTCCGGAAAGGATCGTCATTGGTTTTGACGGATCGCGTGGAGCCAACGCTGCGGTAGAAGCTGTCGCGGCGCGCAACTGGAACGAAGACACTGAAGTGAAGCTCATCTCAGTGAGTGAACCGGTTCTTCCGTCAACGATCGGACGGTTTGTCACGCCGACGATAAGGACAGCGGAAGAGGCAAATGTCTCGGAGCGAGTTTGGATCGAACAGTCAGCGAAGATCGCGATCGCAAAGCTCGTCGACCGAGGATTGGAAGCAACGCTCCAGGTTTGCTCAGGAAATCCGAAGTACCTGCTTCCGGATGAAGCCGACAAATGGGGAGCAGATTGTATTTTTGTCGGGGCAAATGCATGGGGAAGTCGTCTCGAACGATTTCTTATCGGAAGCACTTCGGCCGCCGTCGCGGCTAGGGCGCATTGCTCGGTAGAGGTTATTCGCGTTGGAATCGCTGCGATCCATTCATCTACCGACCAGACCGGACGAGCAGGGGGAGCGGCCTGAGCAGTCTAACTAATTAAGGTGAGTTGAAAATGGACACGTCATACCATCCCAGGTTTTCAGGAAAATGCAGTGAATGTAAAGAGCATCCCGTAATAGCATTTTGTAACTTGCCCCCGGCTGCTTCGGCAGAGCTGCAAACGCTGAAGTCTTCCTATTCATACGTTCGAGGCTCAACTCTTTTCATGGAGGGACAGCCCGCTAAGGGGGTCTACCTTCTGTGTGCCGGACGTGTGAAGCTATCCACTTATTCTGAAGACGGCAGGGCGATCATTTTGCGCATCGCCGGGGTCGGTGAGGTTCTCGGTCTGAGTGCGGTCGTCTCCGGACAACCCTACGAAAAAACGGCCGAGGCGAGTGACGACTGCCAGGTAAGTTTCATCAAGAGTCGGGACTTTCTCGATTTCGTACAGAAGAATCATGCAGCCGCACTCAACGCGCTTCGGCAGTTGAGCAGCAACTATCAAAAAGCGCATCTCCAGATCTGCTCATTGGGGCTTTCCGCATCAGTTGGCGACAAGCTTGCACGGTTATTGCTGCAATGGTACGACGCCTCCGCCAACGGTGGCGGACCTGTTCATATTCTACGGAACTACACACACACCGATGTGGCGGAAATGATCGGCACGAGCCGTGAAACGGTCACCCGCCTATTAAAAGATTTTAAGGATCGCGGATTGATCACACTTTCGAAGACGGAGTTATGCATTCCGGACCGGAAAAGATTGAGAACCGCCATTGGTTCAAAGCACCGAAACGGAAATGGCCATATGTGATGCGAATCACAGCACCCTAACAAATAGTACAGCTAAGATAGTGGCGCAGTAATGACTTGCAGCCCGACATAGGTTACCCATGAAGTCTTCAAATAAAAACATAAAGCTGAGCTTACTCGCCATCGTCGTGTTTTCTTTGACGGTTTGGTTCACACTCGGCGCGGTATTGGAACGAGCGAATGGCGCTGGAAATCTTGTAGGAGAATCACCCGCCCTTGATGACGATTATGTTGGCACAGAGACTTGTGCCGCATGCCACGAAGCGCAGTTCAAGAGTTTCGAAGGAACGAAACACGGAAAGCTGCACACGGTATCTTCGTGGAAAGGAAAGGTTGTCGGCTGCGAAACATGTCACGGCCCTGGGAAGGCACACGTCGAGGGCGGTGGTGACAAGACGAAGATACGTTCGTTCAAAGGCCTCAACGCCAAGGCAATTTCGGAAACTTGCCTGGGATGTCACGCCGGTAAAGAAAACCACAATAATTTTCGCCGCGGCGAGCATTGGCGGAATAACATCGGGTGCACGGACTGCCACACTGCCCATGGCCCAGATCCCGGAAACTTCAAGAGCGGCTCCGCCACCTTTGTAGGCGATGTTGCCGCGCAGAAGCCAGGACAGGCAACACGGGCGATGTTGCGTTCGAATGAACCGCAGCTCTGCATGTCGTGCCATACGGAAACAAAGGCCCAGTTCACCAAACCCTT
>JBDTSA010000304.1:0-3820 GCA_039931335.1 Acidobacteriota bacterium | reverse complement strand
GAACATCGGCCGCTTCGAGTCCAAACCAATTTGCCAATGTCCCCGCGTACTGCTCGACTGATGTCGTCGGTATCCAACGGCCGCGAGCGCTCGACGTATCAGCATCGTCGGGACCGTTCTGCACCAGCGTCGGGAACGGCGTCCCGTTTGTCGTATTGATACCGTAAAAATCTCCACCCATAACGCTGCCGCCGATAATAAACTGGTGGTTCGCCCATGCATGATCGCTTCCGACATTTACACCTGATCCACCCGGATTGAACGTGCGGTTGAAGTCCGTCATCGTAAATTGAGTGACCTTGTCCGGAATACCCTGCGCCGTCATCTCGTCGAAGAATGCCCGCGAAGCCTGACTGAATCTGCCAAGCAAACCTGCCTGGCCAAGCAGTTGTCCGGTGTGCGTATCAAATCCGTCGACAGAAACGAAAAAGATCTGACGCGTGACACGAAGAGAGCTTCGCGCCTTGATCATCCGCGCGACTTGTTTTAGCTGGTTTCCGATCTCGGTGTTCGGGAACGCAACTGTCACCTCTGAACCGTCATTCAGCGACCTGCTTATCCGTATCGCGGCACGATGTATCTCGTTCGACGAATAAATCAAATCTTGCGTCTGCTCAATATCAAGCTGGGCTTCCAGCGCGGCCAGCCGTGCATTCGCGATCGGGGTTCCGTTGAAGCCCGTCAACGCCAGGATGCTGCTAAGCGGTGCGGGTGCAGGTCCGATAGAAAGAGGCTGAGTCGATTCGCCCACTGTAAATAAACGTGCACCGCCAAGCGAGCTGATACTCGGCACCAGTCGATCAGGGTTCGCAGACATTGTCATACGATCTGAGATCCTTCCACCCCAGCCGGATAACATCATGACGTCCGCTCGAGCATTTTGATGCTGATTGGTCTGGTCCGAATGGGAGAACAGTTGGCGCGGTCGCCACTCGGGACGAGTCTGATAGTCAATCCGTGACAGTGGTCGTACTAGCGTTCCTACATTCGTAACCATCGCCATCTTTCCGGCCGCCCACAGCGGATGCAGTCCAGGATTGACGCCACCGGTGATCGTTCCAAAACCGGGATGGAGCCCGTACGAAAGTCCACCGATACGCGGAACTGCGATCGGCAACAGCGTACCCTGCGCGAGAGCTAATCCTTGCGGAGCCCGGCCCGCGGCATAGGCTGCATAGCCGCTGACAGTCGCGTCGCTGTGGTTTGGTATGACCGTGTTGTTCCCGTCGTTTCCCCCATTAAAGTAAATGCTGACGAGCGCCCGATAGTCGCTCGGCGGCGCCCCGTTTTCTTTACTTCGGGTCTTCTGGGCCAGAGTGTTCAGCATCCCGAAATGGTGAAGTTGAGATGCCATTGCGGCCATCGTCAGCCCGCATCCGGATTTTCGCAGAAATTCTCTTCGAGTCTCTTCCATCTTATTCACCTCTGGATCTGATACTGTGACGAAGCCGCCATCAAATAAACGGCTGTCCGAACACGAAGTACCGAGTTGGAGCTTGGAACCGCCTGAACGGCACCGAGGATAGCATCCTTCTGCGCCTGGACCATCGCTCCGTGCATCATCCGAGCATTCAATAGATCGAGTAGTTGACTGCCGGTCGCGTCGGCCTGCGCCGCCGGAACGTACTCGCTAACATCGAGAGAGGTTCCGCGAAGCGAATCAGTCGCATTTGCTGTGAGCCCTTCGAAGATTAACGTGTGCAGCAGATTTGTCCTCTTCGCCGCGTTCGCCGTGTTAAGAAGCTCAAATTCGGGTCCGAGTACGGTCGTTCCGGGAACGATAAAGTCGGACGAGTAATAGTTGAAGACGCTCGGTGAGTTAAACGGATCTTGCCCGATCGGTGCAACATGTCCCGCCATGGCTCCGTCGCTTATGTTCTCGCCGCTATAGTCGCGAGCTGGAAATATCCGCCCGAGATTCGTGATCAGCTGAACCGGCTCACGCAGCTTGCCGTAACGCGGTGCCGTTTTAACGTTTCCGCGTGCCTCAGGATCGAGAAGAATCGCTCGTATCACCGATTTCAGATCGCCGCGGCTGCCAGCTCCATTGTCATTGAATACCGCCGCCACACGGGCGACGTAGGCCGGAGACGGATCGCTTGTTACGAGATGCTGGATGAGAAGCTTGCCGAGGAACGGGCCGACATTGGGGTGATTGAATATATTATTGAGTGCCCGGTTCAGCGAGTCCTGGGCGTATGCGTTGATGGCCGTGTCGTTCGTACAGTTTGTACAAGCGGCGATCGACGTGTCCTGAGCACCCGGATAATTCAAAAGGGTCTTCGGCCCGAGATCATGATTGCCCGGAATGAGGACCATCGGATCTTTGTAGTTAATAATTCCGTTGGCTGAATTCGGGCATGTAAAGTTACAAAACGTCCACCCGGTGAAGACCTTTGAAAACTCGTTGATGTTCTCCTGATTGTAAGTCGGAAGCCCTTGGCCCTGGGGATCCAACTGCGGCGTTCCGTCCTGGTTCAGCATGACGAGCCCGATCGAGAAGAGCTGAAGGATCTCACGCGGATAATTCTCGTTAGGATTTGTCTTTGTGCTCCGCGCCATGTCCAGGTACTGGCCCATCGTCGGACTGAGCGTGACGTCGCCGAGCAGCTCGCGATAATTTCCAAATGCGTTCTCGCTGAGTATCTTGTGATACGCGATCGCGTGACTCGACTGCTGTATCGAGACGCCGGATGTTACGAGGATTTGCCCGAGCGCCCATGAAACCCGATGTCGCAGCGGCGCGTTTCCGTAAAATGCCTCGGTGAAGAACCACTTCTGCAGTGGGATCATCGTGTAATGGTCCCGGTAACAGCTTGGATTCGTCGCCAGTGAACACGTCGATGGTGGGGTCGTCGCCATCTGCGCGATATTTGGATAATTATAAGTCGGATAAGGAGCATCGAATTGTTCCGTCAGCCACGTTCGAATGCCAATACGGCGGAGACGCTGATCGACCATCGATGACGGACCGAAACCAGCTTGTTCGAGAAATCGAATCCGATCACCGGCGTAGAGATATCCGCCGTAGTCCGTCGTCGGGCCGCCCACCGTGGCCGACGCAAGCGGTTGGCTGACGGGGATCTTTATGCTTCCACCCGTCGAGCCGAGGCCGATCTTTAACGTGTTGCTTACGAGGCCCCGCCAGGTAATATTGATCAACGAGTCGCCATCCGCGGCGGGCTGGCCGCGATAACCCATTTGATCGAAGAGTCGAAATTGCAAACCATAGACGCCTTTCGCGACCGGAATAATTTGAACGGTCTGAAGCTCGAACGTTTTGCCGCTTCGTTGAGTAAGGTACACCCTGATCGAGTTCGCGCCTTCGTCCGACATCAATCTGAGATTCGACACGAACGCAGTGATCGAGTTCGTCCGTGATGGGCGAAACAGGGTGCCGCCTGAAGAAGGAATGCCCCCGTCCCAGCCGCGTGTGCTGACGGCCAGGATCCGCGTTCGATCAGCCGAGCTCAGTAAATTCGGCGTCGGGGAATCCGGATTCGGATCTTCCTGGGCGCATACACCGATTGCAAAGATCGCAGCGAAGAGCGGAAAGAGAAACGACTTACGAAACGACGATTTCATAAACTTACTCCTGATCCAAAACCGCACGTCGGCGGGGACGACAGGTGAAAACGAAAGAGCGGCAACAAATGAACACGCCTTTTATATGACAATTCCGTGAAAAACTCCAGAGCTATGTCTTCTGATTGCCGACATTTCCGCACGGATTCAGTAAGATTGACTCGCACAATGTTTTTGAAGCTCCATGCGAATCCGTCACCAGCCATTTGCAAAACGATCACTCGGGCAGAATTAT
>JBDTSA010000303.1:0-3828 GCA_039931335.1 Acidobacteriota bacterium | reverse complement strand
TTACGATGCAGCTCGAGGTACGCGTCGTGTTTCGCGTAAAACCCGAAGACGCACCGTTCATGGTGGCGAAGATCGGCGATGTGAGCAGGCTCGTCCAGAATGTGATGCATCCGCTGATCGACTCGATCTTCAGGAATCAGGCTTCGGAATCGTCGGCGATGGCATACCTGCAGAATCGACACGAAGAGCAGGAACGTGCCGAAGCTCGCGTACGAATGCACTTGCTGAAGTATCACGTCGACGTGGTCAACGTTTTGATCTGCCACATTCGCCTGCCCGAAGAGCTGATGAAGACGCAGACGGAAAAGATCCTCGCCGAGCAGCGCCAGAACATGTACAACGCGCAACGCGAAGCGGAAGTGAAGCGTATCGAATTGGAAAGGACCAGCTCGCAGGCGGACAACCAAAAGAGCTTGATGGAAGCGACGGTCGGCGTCGACATCGCCGGCAAGCGAAGCGAACAGCGTAAGAAAGAAGCGGAAGGCGAGGCCTATTACATTAGCGAAACAGGTAAGGCCGAGGCTGAAAAGATGCGGCTCATCGGTGAAGCTCAGGGCGTCGCGTATCGCGAACAGGTCAACGCACTCGGCGCACAAGGCGTCGCGATCGTTGAGACACTAAAGGTCATCGGCGAAAAGAATGTTCGTATCACGCCTGACATCATGGCTACCGGCGGCGGCGGCTCTGGTGAGGGCGGCGGAATCGGAACGCTCTTACTGCTGAATCTTTTCAAGGAACAAATGCAGAAGAAAGAAGTAAGCCCGACTACGAACGGGAAGAGTTAGGCCAAACTCATAGAATCAAATTCCTTTTAACCGCAGATGACGCGGATATTGCCGATCAAGAAAGATCTTTTTTGATCCGTGTTATCCGCGTCATCCGCGGTTAACCTTTCTCTAGCTACTCGGCTCAATAGCCGTCGCGCGGGCGATTTTGGTATCCTCGAACTTCCGCATGAAAGAAGACATAAAAGAAACTCGCCTTCCTAACGGACTCGTCGTCCTCACCGACCGCATGCCGAGCGTACGCTCAGTTACCCTGGGATTCTTTTTTCGCGTCGGATCGCGAAATGAGCCTGACGAACTGAACGGAATCACTCATTTCATCGAGCACGCGGTATTCAAAGGAACAGAGACGCGATCGGCACTTGATATCGCGATCGAACAGGATCGGTTCGGCGGAACGCTCGAAGCTTTCACGACACACGAGGAAACTGGTTTTGCGATCAAGGTCATTGACGACCAGCTCGAGCCCGCATTCGACCTCATCGCCGATATGCTGAGCAATCCGCAATTCGACGAGAAAGAAATGCAGAGCGAGCAGCGCGTCATTATCGAAGAGCTGAAGATGAGCGACGATTCGCCCGAAGATCGTCTCGGCGAGATCTTCAGCCGCGCTTTTTTCCGCGGGCATGCGCTGGGATTGAACATCGCCGGCACGCCGAAGTCGGTTCGCACATTCGATCATTCTGCTGCGCGAAAGTACTATCGCAAGATATTCAGACCCGAAAACATAATCGTCGTCGCGGCGGGAAATATAGAGCATAAAAAGTTCGTGAATCTCGTTAGTTCGGGGCTTTTTTCAACGCCGAGATCGCGGAGTAAAATTAGCCCCACGTCCTCTGCGGGCTCTGCGTTGAAAAAAGCTACGCGAATCAAAACGCGCGCGCCTCAAATGGCGGCGCCAATCGTTCTCAAGCAAAATACAAATCTCGAACAAGCGCATTTGATCATCGCCACGCCGCTCGTTTCGGGACGCGACCCACGGCGTTACGAGGCCGACATCTTGTCCCAAATTATTGGCGGCGGGACCTCGAGCCGCCTCTGGCAAAAGATCCGAGAAGAACGGGGCCTTGCATACAGCGTCGGTGCGAGCTCGTTGATGTTCAACGACTGCGGAATGTTCATGGTCTCGGCCGCGACTTCGCCGCAACAGACTTTAGAGGTCGTGGACATCACTGTCGGCGAAATGCGCGACGTCGTCGCGAACGGTGTCACGAGCGATGAGCTCGAACTCGCAAAGCAGCAAACACGTGCATCGGTTTTACTAAGCCTTGAAGATTCCGCTTCGCGCGCTGCGTCGCTTGCGCAATCCGAGGTGCTTCACGGCCGGCAGATCACGCTCGAAGAATCGCTCGCCAATGTCGAAGCGGTCACACTTGACGATGTCCGTCGCCTCGCTCGCAAATTCTTTACAACTGAAAAAATGGCGTTCGCAGCGCTCGGCGATTTGAACGGAGTCAGGGTAAACCGCAAGCGTCTAGCGATCTAACCCTCCTCCTTCATTCATGCATTACATGTATTCCGTGCCTTCCCTGGTTTTTCATTAGCCGGCAATCGACCCCGGAATCCTCGTAAAATACCGATTTATCATTTCAACCTGGATGGGTGTACATTTTGGCGGAGGCGTTCTATGAAAATGCGTCGGCTATTTCTTTACCTTCTTATTGCATCCGTCGGTTTGAGCGCGGTCATTGGGATCGGCGTGATCCTCTTCGGCAACTTCGGCAACATCGAAGTGCGCATTCTGTTCACGACGCTGACCGTAACAGTCACGAGCATTTTCGGATTAGCATGCGGAGCGTATCTGGAAACGAGGCGCGGAAAATATTTGCCCCTCACCGGGATCGGGCTCTCGATCGTCTCCGCTCTGATGTGTTTTCTGATCATCTGGAACGTCTTTGACGACAACGAGGTGTTCGTTAAATCGTTTCTCACGACGACACTTTTCGCTGCCGGCTGCTCCTACCTCTCGCTCCTGTCGCTTGCGCGACTCGACCGGCGATTCTCATGGACACAGATCGCGGCCGTCGTGTGCACCGTGCTGCTCTGCGCGGTCTTTCTCTACATTCTATGGTTCGAGCCGGAAGGTGACAGCGATCTGATCTATCGGATACTTGGCGTGCTCGGGATACTTATTGCGACGATCACGGTTGTCACACCGATCCTGCATAAGCTGAGTCATCAAGGGGGTGACAAGGATACTTCGAAGATCGATGCGGAGATAGCAGAGCTGCAGGCGAAGATCGTCGAGCTTCAGAAGTTGAAAGCGGAGAAACCCCAGGCCTGATCAGATCGGATTTTGATACGCGATCGGGTCCGTTTGCCCGGCTTTCGCGAACCCGCGTAATCGCAGTGCACATGAGTCGCAGGTTCCGCACGCCACATCCTCGCTTCGATAACACGACCAAGTCAGATGCAGCGGAGCCCCGAGCTCGATTCCTTTCGTTACGATGTCAGCCTTTGAAAGATGAATGATGGGCGTGCGGATCTCGATGCTCGTACCAGGTTTTGTTCCGGCGTCGATCGTCTTCTGAAAGGCATCGAAGAACTCAGGACGGCAATCGGGATACCCGCTCGAGTCTTCGGCAACCGCGCCGATGTAGATCACGCCGGCGTCAATCACTTCCGCCCAGCTTACGGCGATCGCGAGCATGTTCGCGTTGCGAAACGGAACGTAGCTGGTTGGAATTTCTTTCGATTCGAGATGGGCTTCACTTACTTCGAACGCATCATCGGTGAGCGACGATCCGCCAATCTTCGCGAGGTGCTCGATCGAAATATCGAGCCTTTTTTCGACGCTGTAGAAATCGGCGATGTCATTGAAGGCCCTTCGCTCGCGCGCCTCGGTAAGCTGGCCGTACGAGACGTGGAGGAACGCAAGCTCGGTGATCGACTCGCGTGCGATCGCGGCCGCGAGGCACGAGTCCATCCCGCCAGATACGAGAACGATTGCGACTTCAGATTGCATCTACAAATTGTTTACAACGCGCCGAATGCCGTCCTTGATAAGGTCCACATTGAAGTTAATCAGCAACCCCAGCCGAAG
>JBDTSA010000302.1:0-3829 GCA_039931335.1 Acidobacteriota bacterium | reverse complement strand
AAGGCGTCGTCGATGAGATCCCCGGTGCCTACAAAGACATCGAGGAAGTCATGCGAGCTCAGGACGATCTCGTCGAGATCGTCGCCGAACTAAAGCAGGTCATCTGCGTGAAGGGGTAAAAGTTCAGAGTGCGCGATTCATCGCGTTTCTTTCAAGAGCGAGCTGACGCTTGCACTCTGAACCACCGCTAAAAGCCTCTGCTGTCCCCTGACGGTCAGTAGATCGACGGGACCGGAAGATCATTCATTCGAAGATAAGCCGTAACTATTCCGAATAGTTCAGCCAAGAATTTACTGGAGCTTTCGCAGTCGGAAGATTTCCCGTTCTGTACGTTCTCGTGATCGCATCATCCGCTCCCGTCGTAAGTTTTGCCAAGGCCCAAACCATTCACACCTACGGCAGTGGGCCCGCCCCGATTTTCGGTTGCAATATCTTGTTTGAACTTGCCGCTACGTGTGCAAGATATTGTGCTTGTCTAAAACCCGCATTTGGATTAAATTACTGATAGAACAATGTCCACCCGCCCGGAAGGGGCATGTTTCGCCAACGAAAAAGGAGGAAAGAGGATTTGCTGACTGGTCGTGTTTTACTTCTGAATTTCTCGTACGAGCCGCTTGGCACAGTCGGCGTCGCTCGTGCTGTTTGTCTGTGGTTTCGAGGCGCCGTTTTTGTTGAGGAGAATGACGGCGACAATGTTCTTCACTCTCCTTCGACCACGTTTCCAGTTCCGTCGGTGGTCCGGTTGCGGCATTATGTGCATGTTCGCAGAAATCGTCGGGAGACGACGATGAAGCGAGCCCGCGTCTACATCCGCGATCGTTATCGCTGCCAGTACTGCGGCGATCATCGTCACGCGAAGGACCTGACGCTGGATCACATCCTTCCCCGCGCTCAGGGCGGCGAAAGCACTCCGGCGAACCTCGTCACTGCCTGCGTGAAATGCAATCAGCGAAAAGGTAACCGCACTCCGGAACAAGCTCGTATGCCGCTCCTTACCTCGCAAAAGCTTCTGCGTCTCGGCCTCGATCATGTACTGCTGTGCCATTACGCCGAATCGCGTCCCGCGTGGAAGAAGTATCTGTTTATGGACGATCACGAAGAGATCGAGCAAGTGTCCGTTGCAGCCTGATACGATCTGGGAATTCGGATTTGGGATTCTGGGATTTACGGCCGGTTATCTACCGGCCGTTTTTATTTCCAGCAACTATGGTTGTGAAGTTGATCGTCCGCGCTCGCGCACTCTTACGGCCAGATCCAAAATCTAAAATCCAAAATCTAAAATTCAAAATCCAAAATGGACGTGGCGGAGGAGTTAAAATTGATAAACTCGCGGGCTGATATACCGAAGACTGCAGCTTCAAATCCTGCCTCCGCAACCAAGCATTCGGCTTTGATCTGGGCTATTTAGTTTTGATTTGAAACGCTACGGGACTGAAGTGGTGATGCCTTATGAAACGAAAGTTTAATTCTGAAAGCGAGGTGCTCGATCTTGTCAGATCGTTCGAGAGTGCGACCATCGCTCGCGATAATTGGAAGCACGCGGAGCATTTGGTCGTGGCGCTTTACTACGCCGCGAGCCACGACGTCGAAACAGCGTACGCAAAAATGAAAAGCGGAATCCTGAATCTGCTGGTCAAGGGATTCAATGTTGATCTGTCAAAGGAGATGCCGTACCACGAAACGATCACACTTTTCTGGATGAGGACAGTTGCGAACTACAATGCCACAAAGAACGGAACCTCGCTGCTCGAAAAAGCAAACGAGGTTTCGTACAAATGGGATAAAGACTATCCGCTGAAGTTCTACAGCCGAGAACTGTTGTTCTCCAACGATGCGCGCGCACGCTTTGTCGAAGCCGATCTTGCAAATGCCGATCGAGAGTTCTAAACAGTCGGTCGACCTTAATAGTTGTCGTTTCCCGATGGCCGTCGAATGATCTTTGCGCTTGGTAACGTGATCTCTGCGATTGATATCCAAACTAAAAGGGTCACCGAGCTAGTTCGTATACGGGACGGTGAGATGGCCGGGCTCGGTGTGAGCGATGACGGCAGCCTTGTCTATTATTTCGTGAACGAAGAAGAGTCGGATATCTGGATGCTTGAAGCCGCGCACTAGCCAGTGCCTGCATCATCAGCCCCTTTTTCAAACTTGCACATCTATTGAGGTAATATATGGCACTGAATATATGCTTCGATTTTTCAATACTTTATCCAGACAGACCGAAGAGTTCCACCCGCTCGAATCGGGGCATGTCCGGATGTACATCTGCGGGCCGACAGTTTGGAATTTTGCACACATCGGCAACTTTCGAACGTTTATCTTCGGCGACGTCCTGCGGCGTTATTTGAAGTTCAAAGGTTTCGCAGTAACGCACGTTTTCAACCTCACGGACATCGACGACCGGATTATCAACGAGGCTGCAAAGCAGAACATCAGCATCGACGATTTTACGGCCCCGTACATCAAGGCATTTTGGGAAGACTTTGACGCGCTCGGTATGGAGCGTCCCGAAGTCACACCGCGCGCAACGCATCACATTCAGGAAATGATCGCGATCATTTCCAAACTTCTCGCGAACGGAAAAGCGTACGAATCGGAGGGCTCGATCTACTACCGGATCGCCGCGTTTCCAGAGTACGGCAAGCTTTCGCGGATCAGTTTTTCAGGAAACATCGCCGGGGCTAGCGACCGCGTGGACACAGACAAGTACGACAAGGAAGACGCTCGTGATTTCGCGCTTTGGAAATTCGTCGACGAGGGTGAAGAGCCGGGTTGGGACGCACCGTTCGGTCGCGGTCGTCCCGGCTGGCATATCGAATGCTCGGCGATGTCGATGAAGTATCTGGGTGAGACGTTTGACCTGCACGCAGGCGGGATGGATCTTCAATTTCCGCATCACGAGAACGAGATCGCGCAGTCCGAAGGTGCGACCGGCAAACAGTTCGCACGTTACTGGATACACAGCGAGTTTCTCAAGATCGACGACGTGACGATGTCGAAGTCGAAGGGAAATTTCTTCACGTTCCGCGATTTGCGTGAGCAAGGCTATTCGGCGCTTGCGATACGTTACCTGCTGTCGAGCGTCCCGACGCGAAAGCAATTGAACTTCACATTCGAAGGGTTACAGGGTGCAGAGTCGACGGTCGAGCGATTGCGAAATTTCCGTTCGCTCGTCAGCGAAGCCAAAGTGGTGGAAGGTTCGAATCAGGAGGTCGCGTCGATCGTGGCAAACGCCCTTTCGGATTTCGAGACCGCGATGGACGACGACTTTAACACCGCGGCAGCCCTGGCTGCGATCCACGATATGGTGAGGGAGGTAAATACCGTCATCGCCGGTGACAGGATCCTGTCGAAGGATCGTGAAGAGGTGTTAGACGCGATCGCAAAGTTCGATTCGGTCCTTGGGATCTTCGGCCATACCGAAGATCGTTCGCTCGACGCCGGGATCGAAGCACTAGTTGCGGAACGCGAAGAGGCTCGCCGTCAGCGCAATTTCGCCCGATCGGACGAGATTCGTGATCTACTGGCTGAACAAGGAATTGTTCTTGAGGATACGAAAGACGGTGTTAGGTGGAAGCGGAAATAGGCTGAAAGAGCGGGGCAAGCCCCCGCTACCGACAACCGTCAGCCGACTTTGTCATCTTCATCCAAAATACAGTCGTTGAATCGTACTTAACTGACTTTCCAGGACACAGTCTGTATCCCGCCTTGGTGAAGTTATCGAGAAGCGGTATATCCTCGCCATCAACAGACGTTCTGAACGCGATCCAGATATCATCCTCCTTGATACCTTCCAGCCCTGAGTTCTTAACTTCATCAAAACCGCGCG
>JBDTSA010000301.1:0-3832 GCA_039931335.1 Acidobacteriota bacterium | reverse complement strand
ATTCCCTATCCCGATCAGCGGGCGAACAACTCGCCTCCCTTCACGGCGTTTGCCGTTCACGTCCGTTGCCGTGTGGCAGATCGTACAGATCGCGTTTGTGTTTCCTTCGGCGAATTGCTGGCTATGACAAGACGCGCACGGGATATGCCCCGGCATCTTAGGCGTCGAGCTGTTGTCGCTGCGTACATGGCATACGAGACATGGCAGCCGAGTATGCTGCGCCGTATCGTGACGGAACCGGGAAAAGTCTTGGGTTGGCGTGTCATTAATGAGGTCCGTCTCCAATTCGGATCCTGCCGCAGTGCGGCCGTATGTAAAGGCGATCAAGCTAGCCAGAGCTATCGCCACCGACGTCAGCACGACGAGCCGCCGGCGGCTCGCATTCATTCTTGAACCCTTGGTATCGCCGAAAATTGTCTTCACGGTTTGCCGCCCGCCTCCACGATCGCCTGGATGTGTGATTGAGGTATCGGCTGTTTTCCAAAGACCACGTGGCATTTCGCACATTGAAAAGCAGGGTCTGATTTGCGCGATTGCACCTCGTAATTCATCGCGCCTCCATCGTCGACCGTCGCCGTGACATGACACATGCTACACGACGAAACCGTGACACGCTTGGTCTTCGGGTCGAGCGTGTTCAGCGTTTGAACGTTGTGACACGTGTCGCAACTCAACTCGGCGTGGCTTTGAAATTCATGACGGAACGTCCCTGAAGAGTCCCGCCGCCGCCACGCATCCAGGACGACACGCTCGGTAACACCGATCCGAGTTGTAAGCACGGCGTCGAAGTCGGCTGTCGGCAGGGGCTGCTTGAGCTTGTGGCATGTCGCACAATCGGTCGGTGCCGGCGCGATACCCGAATCTTGAGAATGACAAGTGAAACAGGTCGTGTGCCCGATCGGAACAGACTTGAATGTTCCTTTCTTCAGCCAGAAACCATCGCCAATCGAAGCCGGAGGCTTTGTCACATATTCTTCGTCCGAGGTTCCTTGCGGCTGAAGTGTGGTATGACACACGGCGCAACTCTCTTCGGCCGCGGCACGGCCCGGGAACGAGGCTTTTTGAAAGACCGATCTCGCCGCTCCCGCCGCGGTAACGATGTCGACATGCTTGTCGTGCGGAAACGAGATCATGAAGTCCGTCTCGGCGGTCTTTCCTTTCGGTGACTGGTCGAAGATCTCACGCGGGTTCGGAAACGGATGACGGGAGCTGTCGCGTGGCGACGGATTTGTATGACAGATCGAACAGATCACCGGTGGCCTTCCGCGATAGAACTGCTGTCGATGGCAACCGAGGCATGATTCGTGTTTCGGGTAATCCGTTTGGTCGGGGAATGCCGTGGCAGCGGCGCGCACCTTGTTCCAGTTCGCCGAAGGGAACTTGTGACACGATGCACACTGCAGCTGATGCTCCTTGACGTCATGGGGAAACGACGAATACTTCCGGGGACGGGCGACAGTCGTGAGGGTTGCCCGCTTGCGGGATTGCGAAAACGCGCGCTCATTGAGAGCTCCCGAATACAAAACGAAACCCGTCGCAACGGAAAAAAGGATTGCGGCTATCACTGCACGGACCTTCGTGTTCGTGTTAGCTGACGGATTTCGCATTGGTGATTATTACCGGCGAGGGCTGTCCCTGGATATTTTCCTAATGGTATTCGAGAAGCCGAGCGCGAACTGTGACAGAGGTCACATGAAAACCGGGTACCAGTTGCTAACTTGTGTGAAATTATCCGCGATTGCTACGAGTTTCTTCACAGTTTTCGATAAGCAGTCTCACAGGACGCCCTTCAAACGTTGCAATTAACGCCTCGCCTGGAATATTCTGCGCGGGCACGACTATTGCCAAGCTGTGCGGTGACTCTCGAACCGTAATTATGTCTACAGTCGAAGAAAAGATCCTCCAACCAGTCACGTCAGCAACTCCGAGGCAAGCCGAATCGGTCTTGTCGAAGTTCCTGCGGCTCGCGTGCTCCGTTCGTCTCGGAGTCGTCCTGCTCTGCCTGCTCGGGCTCGCGTGCCTCATCGGTATGCTGATCATGCAGCAGAGTGTCGATGGCTTTGAGAATTATTACGCGACTTTGACGCCCGCGCAGCGGCTGTTCTACGGCAAGCTCGGGGTTTTCAACATATATCACGTATGGTATTTCAACGTATTGCTCTGCCTTTTATCGCTGAACATCATACTCGCATCGATCGACCGGTTTCCGAAGACATGGAAGTTCGTCTCGAAACCTCAGCTTGTCGTGCCTTCAAGGTGGCTAAAAGAACAGAAACAGTCAGTAACCTTTGAATCCGCCGCGGATCTTGAGACTTTTAGAGCAAACGCGAGTGCACTGCTCAAAAAATTTGGATGGCGGAAGATCCGTGTCGCTGATAAGGACGGCCGCGAATACGTTATGGCCGAGTCGGGCGTCTGGAATCGGCTCGGCGCCTATGCCGTTCACGTCGCACTCCTGACCATCTTTCTCGGGGGCTTTCTTACGGCGCAGTTTGGCTCGACCGGCAACCTGCCGCTCGCTCCGGGTGAAACGTCGAACCTGGTTCACGAAACGGTTGTCGATCTCGATAAGGTCACCGAAGTTACGAAACAGCTTCCTTTTGACGTCACGTTCACGGATATCGAACAGCAGCTCATTCGAAAAGAAGGGCCGATCTCCGCACCGAACACGCTGGACTGGATAACTCGTTTCACGATCAACGACGAGGGCGAAACTCATACCGGCGTCGCGCAGATGAACCGTCCTTTTGATTACCGTGGCTACCGGTTCTTTCAGGCGAGCTTCGTGTCCACGGGGCGAGCGCGAAATATCACGATCACCGCGACGCCGGCAGACGGATCTGCTCCGCAAGAGTTGACGATCCCGAGGGACGGTACGGCAAAGCTTCCTGACGGAACCTCGCTCCGGTTTGCCGAATTTCGCGGCAATTTTTCAGTCGGGCCTGAAGATCCGAATGCCGACACGAGCAGCTATCCGAATCCGGCAGCAGTTCTGCAAGTCGTCCGGCCGGGCGGTTCGGTCGAGACCGCTTACGCATTCGGTCCGCAGATGGCGAACATACCTATCGCCGGAAAACCGGTCGCAGGATACACGTATCGCCTTAACGATTTCGAAAAGGTATCGGACCGGCACATTTTGTCGGTTCAGCGCGATCCGGGATCGAACGTCGTCTACGTCGGGTTTATTCTCTTATTCCTAACGCTCGTGGGCGTCTTCTTCTTTTCCCATCAGCGTGTCTGGATCATGTCAGAAACAAACGCGACAGGCGGACACTCGATTATGACCGCCGGCAATGCCAACCGGAGTCAAAATGCCTTTGAAGATAAGTTCCGTCGATTTGCGGCCGAGCTCAGGATTGTAGCCGCCGAAAAAGGAGAGATATGAATCAGGAAATACTTGATCAACCGTTTGCTGTAGCAGGTGAGAGTAATGACGCTGGAGCACATACGTTTACTTCATTTTTGCCAGCGCTGCTCGCGGTGGGCGGATCGCTCCTTCTTGTTTCTGCCCGAATAAGTTTTGGCGGAGAGCGATTCATTTCGGACGGTGCATTGATGATGCTGGCACTGGCCTCGTACCTGATCGCCGCCGTTTTTTATCTTACGAATTTCTATGCGCCGTTTCGCTTTGCCGAACGGCTCGGCCTGTGGGCGGCAACGCTCGGGGTCTTCTTTAATCTTTCGAGTTGGCTCGTTCGATGGGTCGGCGCGTATGACCGGGAACTCGAGATCTTCACCGGTCAGGGCCGCACCGCCGCCGATATGCCGTGGGCGTTTCGTTACGTCCCGTTCGCGAATCTTTATGACCTGAGTCTCGCGTTCGCCTTTGGAG
>JBDTSA010000300.1:0-3842 GCA_039931335.1 Acidobacteriota bacterium | reverse complement strand
GGCACCGGCCGAGTACATGAGGTACTCGATCCGGGGGCAGCCCTGCGCGGTCGTTGTCATCTGGACGAAGTTCAAGCTGGGGGATTAGGTCAGTTACTGACTGCGGACTGCGGACGTACTTCGGACGCAGTACGTCCGAAGTCCGCAATAATTTGGGGAACCGGAATATCCGTCATGCTGGGTTCCGTCGTCGCATTGGAAGAAAGGTCATCCTGCGCCGATTCGGAAGGGGTGGGAATTAGTGCGCCGCAGAAGGGGCAGAATATATCATTCTCCCCGATCTGAGAGTTGCATTCGTGACAACTGGCCATTTTTTAACTTAGATCCAGAAACTAACTATTAATATGAAACCGTAAAAAAGTCTTTCCAACTATTATCTCGTCGCCTTCGCTGAGGACCTGCGGGCTCCCGGGAAGCAACCGGCGGCCGCGGTTCACAAACGTTCCGTTCGTCGAGCCAAGGTCTTCGATCATGTACACATTATTTCGATAAATGACCCGGGCGTGCCGGCGCGACACTTTTGCGTCCGGGTCATGAGCGTCGAGGTCGACATCGGGAAAAATTCCATTGTCAGCATCCCAGCGTCCGATGTACGACTCTTCCGAAGAAAGCGGAAAATCCGTATCTGCGGAGCCGCCGCGTTCGATGGTCAAACGCGAGTGACTCCCTTTCTTCTTTTGATCCAGATCCTCGAACGAATTCTCTTTCTCGGGCGGCGAGCTGTCGACCAGCGGCGGAATCCCGACGGAAGTAATATTCGAAACGCGGACGCCTGGATTACTCGCCACGGGAGGAACGTAACTTGGAATCCGGTGCTGGCCGCTGCTTTTAGAAACGATCAGACGGCTTCCGCATTCTTCGCAGAATTGCGAACGGTCAAGATTTTCCATCCCGCAGGATTGGCATTTGATCATTCTTAAATACGGAATAAAGGGCAAGAGCATATTACCCCGCAACGACGCCGTTCGTAAATCGTAAAACTAAGGTATCTAAACGTCAAACGTCTTGGAATCCACCCACCGGTACTTTTTTGAAACTATGAAAAGAAATCGGTCGTAGTAACGCTTTAACGCTGTATAATGCGAGGCAACAGCCCGAAATTCTTTACGAAATCCTGAATTCACAGTTTGAGAGGAAACCACGAATATGGCACTTAGCCGTAAGAGGAAAATCATTATCGGCAGTTCGATCGGCGCACTGCTCGTGATAATCATCATCGGCAGCATTTTTGCGACCAGAAGCGATACGCCGGAGGTGACGGTCGTCAAGATCGATGTGCGTCCTGAACTGAGATCGACAGTCACGTCGTCGGGCGAGGTCCGGCCGATCCAGTTTGTAAACCTTACAAGCGAAGTTCAGGGAAAGATCGAGGAGATAACCAAAAAGGAAGGCGATCCGGTTCAGAAGGGTGAGATTCTCGTCCGTCTCGATCCGAACCAGCTCGAATCGAATGCCGACGCCCAGTTCGCTGCTTATCAGTCGGCGCAGGACGATGTGCGATCTTCCCAGTCACAGGTTTCCGCGGCGCAGAACAGCCTTGCACAAGCTCAGCAGTCGTTGAATCAAGCGGAGGTCGCGGTAGAGAACGCACGGCAGGGAGTAATTACGTCGCAGACCGAAGTCGATCGGGCGCAGGTCGAGTTGAATGCCGCTAACCGCGAGATGAAACGAAATGAACAGCTCCTTGAGAGCGGCGTGATCTCGCGACAGGGTTTTGATGAATCGAAAGACCGCGCCGAGAACGCCCATGCTGCCCTAAACACCGCAAGGGCCCGGCTCGAATCGGCCCGAATTTCGATCAAAGATTCGCAGGCTCGTGTCGCATCTCAGCAGGTGGCTGTGAGGGATGCTCGGCGAGGCGTGGACTCCGCCGGTATCGGCGTAAGCTCAAGCAGGTCCCGTGCTGAGCAGCAGGCGGCCGTCCTTCGCGGACAGAGGAACCAAAGAGACAAGACCGTGGTCGTTGCTCCGATCAACGGCGTGATCGCGGAGATACCGTCTAAGGTTGGAACATTTGCCGTCGCAGGTTTGTCGACAACGGCGTTGATGACGATCGCGGATATGTCGGAGATCAACGTGGAAGTTAAGGTCGATGAAACAGAGATCGATAAGGTTGCGGTTGGCCAAAAGGCGAAGATAAAGGTCGACGCGTTTGGCGATGCCGAACTGGAAGGCGAGGTTCTGCAGAAAACGCCGCTCGCGGTCGGTAAGTCGCAGACAAGTGGCGGCCTCTCGGTTAACATCAACGTCCAGGAAGCAAAGGAATTTCGTGTCGTGCTACGGCTTTTGAATCTTACGCCTGAGATGCAGATAGGCCTTCGGCCGGGGATGAGCGCGACTGCCACTATCACTACGACGACGGTCAACCAGGTCATCGCGGTTCCGCTGCAGGCAGTGATCGAGAAAAAGCCGGAAGGATCGCCCACACCCGAGGGGCCGGCAGCGACAGCGACACCAGCGGATAAGCCGAAGCCGATCAAGGGCGTTTATGTTCTGGATGGCAATAAGGCAAAGTTCGTCGCAGTCGAAACAGGTATCACAGGCGAATCTGATATCCAGATCACGTCGGGCCTTTCAGCCGGGCAAGAAGTTATCACTGGGCCGAGCCGGATCCTTAATACGCTGAAAGAAGGCACTGTCGTAAAACGGCAGGAAAAGAAAGAAGGCGAGAACGCGAATAAATCGTAACTTGTCGATTGCCGGTGCTCAGTGGTCAGCGATGATGCGACGCCGAGTTGAAAGTGAAATGGTAGACGCTGCCTGTACCTAATCGCTCATTGCTGACTGATCCGTAACCACTGACAACTGCTTTATGTACAGATTCATGGAAAACGAAGTTGCGGTCGCCGAACAATCGGGTAACGGGCTAAGTCCGGGTACCAAGACATTGATTTCGATGCAGAACATCTGGAAAACATACCAGATGGGTACCGAAGAGCTTCACGCGTTGCGGGATGTTTCGTTTGAAGTCGCGAAAGGTGAATATCTCGCGATCATCGGGCCTTCGGGTTCGGGAAAGTCGACGCTCATGAACTTGATCGGGTGTCTGGATTCACCGTCTCAAGGACAGTACTGGATCAACGGAAATTTGGTTTCCGATATGACGGACGACGAACTCGCCCGGATAAGAAATAAAGAGATTGGCTTCGTATTTCAGACATTCAATCTTCTTGCGCGAGCGACGGCTCTTCACAATGTCGAGCTCCCTCTGATCTACGCCGGTATGCGAGCAGCGGAACGGCATGACAAGGCGCAGGCAGCGCTCGCGTCGGTCGAGCTTGGCGACCGTGTCACACATCGGCCGAACGAACTTTCGGGTGGACAGCGACAACGCGTTGCGATCGCCCGCGCCCTAGTCAATCATCCATCGATACTTCTCGCAGACGAGCCGACAGGAGCACTCGATTCGAAAACGAGCGTCGAGATCATGGCCCTTTTCGAGAAGCTTCATGCTGAAGGCAACACGATCATTGTCGTTACGCACGAACATGACGTCGCAGAGCGTGCGCACCGCATCATCTCTATTCGCGACGGGCAGATCGAAAAGGACGAAAAGATAAGATGATCGACGGGCTGCCGGTTTACATTCCGGTAGTCTTTGTCCTGACCACGCTGTTTACGGTCGGGGTGTTTTTGTATGCCGTTGTAAGAGCCGGAATCAATTCGACGCCGGGCAGGCTGCTGGCCGCATTTACCGTTTTGTGGCTAATTGTCCAGGCGGTTCTCGCAGTCAACGGTTTCTTCCAGAATTTCGCCACTGTCCCGCCGCGCACGTTTGCGTTCGGGCCGGTTCCCTTTTTCCTTCTCACAGTTTTCTACCTGATTTTCTGCCGGAAGTTTCT
>JBDTSA010000299.1:0-3843 GCA_039931335.1 Acidobacteriota bacterium | reverse complement strand
GTGCGTCGCCTTCGGCGACCAATCCGAATCACGTTCAGCGAAGGGATCACAAAAAGAGGCCGCCTTTTCAGACAGCCTCTTTTCTTGCGCCCTACACGAGGCTCCCGCAGAAGCCGCGACGTTTCAAGAAACGCCGCGATGTGTTAAAACATTCCTACAAAATACTCGGCTCGCCACCATCCAATAAAGTTATGAAATATTGCCCGACCTGCAATACGCGTTACGACGAGGAGATCCTGCGGTTTTGTATGAAGGACGGCACGCCTCTTCTGGAAGAGGAAGAGCCGAAGTTTGTGGCGATGCCGAGCGAGAGCCTTGACGAGCCCGTCGACGATGATCCCGGTGACGTGACGGTCGTTAGACGAAATATTCCGGTGCCGCCGGAGTCCGGGACGGAGCGTCCGCGGATCGTCGTACCGACCTACGAAGAGCAAGCACGTGCTCGCGTCGCCCCGCCTTACAAAGCTCCGCCGAAATCTAATACCGCGAAGGTCGTCATACTCACCATCCTCGCAACGATTGCGGTTCTCGGTATCGGTGCCGCCGGCATGTGGCTTCTGCAGCGCGACAATTCGTCGAACTCGAATGTAAATGCAAACGCGAATGCCAACGTGAACGTCAATGCGAACACCAATCTTGGCATCGACACAAATTTCAATTTCAATCTGAACGCGAACTTCAACTCGGGCACGAATCTGAACACAAACTTCAACGCCAACATCAAGACACCGACGCCAACTCCGAAGCCGACCCCGAGCCCGAGCCCGACGCCATCGCCGACACCGGATGACGATGCGACACCGACACCGACGCGCACTCCGTTCCCGACGCCGCAGCCGACGATCATCAGGCCCGGTGCGACACCGACACCGCGCCCGCCATCGACACCGAGCCGTAATTTGAACGGCGGCGTATTGAATGGAATGGCGGTTAGTTTACCGCGGCCGATCTATCCGCCGATGGCGAAACAGATCGGCGCGTCGGGTGAGGTGCGTGTACAGGTCGCCATCGACGGTAACGGCAACGTCATTTCAGCTCGTGCCGTGAGCGGCCACCCGCTGCTCCGTGCCGCGGCGGAAAGTGCAGCGAGGCAGTCTCGAATGAAAAGCGAGGCGGCGAACACGACCGGCCAGATCGTCTATAACTTTAGAAATAACTAGAAGCGTCTTAACTCTCAACCCTCTTTAAACGCGGATTTGGCGGATTGGGCAGATTTTCGCGGATCTGAACTCTCTTATAGGCATATCTTATCCGGATAATCCGCTTGATCCGCCAAATCCGAGTTAAAAAAACTTCCGAGGACTCAAAACGTAAGAGCCATCTCGATTGCCCGCCGCGGATCGATCACACCCCAGCCTTGGCGATCGACTTCATAATGCGGCAGGCGCTCGGCGGTCGAAATTAAGATTCGTTTTATTTTCTGCGGCGTGAGTGACGGGTTTGCTTCGAGCATCTGCGCGACGAGCGATGACACGATCGGTGCCGAGAACGATGTGCCATCGACGTACTTGTAATGCTGCGTGATGACGTTCTCGCGCCGCAGCTTGAGAATGATTATCTGGCGTATGCTGTGCACGGGTCGATCGAGAGCCGCGTCGAGCTCGGCATCGACACCCGGATTTGCACGGATGATCGGGTGCAGATCTGCATCTTTGCTCTTATCGAGCTTTTTAAGCAGCTCGGCCTGCTGGGCAGTAGGTGTGTTCGGAAGTATCGGCGCCGGGACCCAGATCGACGGCGCGATCACCTCGGGTTTCTGCAATCCATCCACCGTCGGCCCGTACGACGATCGGTACATTCCGCGCTTCGCCCGATTGATCGAATTGTTGTCGTCGAGCCCGCCGACCGCAATGCACGACGGAGCACTGGCAGGCGGAAAGACAGGATGCGTTGGCAGATGGCCTGCGTTTCCGACCGCACACACGATCGTGATCCCGGCCGCCGTGCATTTCTCGACGGTCCGAGAGAGCGGATCTTCGAGGTAACTCTGTTCGTAATCGCCACCCGCTGAAATGTTAACGACTCGGATCTTATATTTCTCGCGATTCGCGAGCACCCATTCGAGCCCTTGCTGAATGTTCTCTTCGGTAATGCGTCCAGTGCGCGCAAGCTTCACCAGGACGACATCCGAGTCCGGCGCGAGGCCGCGGTAGAATCCGTTGGAGAGCGATCCGTTTCCGGCGGCGACGACCGATGTCATCATGCCATGCCAGCTTGCAACATCGGGTTGAAATAGCGAACCGAGCTCGCCGTCACCCTTCAGCAAATCGCGATATCCGATGATCCGATTCCGCGGCGTGGTTAGATCGACGTGCGGATAAAATCCCGAATCGAGAAACGCGATCGTCACGCCCTTGCCCGTAAACCGATCGTCGGCATCCAACCGTAGCGGTGTCGAGAGAACATGCGAGCCATCCTTTTTAACGGCCGCATCGCGTTCGATCTGGTCCTGTGCACGTTCAAACAGGTGCAGGCACCGCGAGCAGATCGCCGCAAACTCACGCGTATCCGGTGCATTCGCGGCGACAAGCTTCTGCAGATCCTCGTCGAGAACAATGAGCGGGACGAACTCGTCCTCCGTTTCGCGAGAGCACACTGGGCAGACTTTTTCTCCGCCGGCAATGTCGGAGCCGCGATGTTGTCTCGGGAATGAAAGGGATTCTTGAGGAGTCATTTTTGAGGCTTAAGTTTTCCATAGCAGGCGCGTAAAATCAATTTTGAATCTTCGTCGTTTTAGTTCGGATAGTTCTAAACCAGTTCGGTGAAGCAGTTCGTGCGTTTTCGTGTGAGTTCGTGGTTTCAGCTCTTAAGAACTTTAACCACGAACTCACACGAAATGACACGAACCAAAAAACACGAAACTAGTGAGCCGCTATCATGGCGAAGAAGAAAGTAGGGCTTGCACTATCAGGCGGCGGTGCACGCGGCTTCGCGCATATCGGCGTACTGAAGGCGTTAGCCGATAACGACATCCCGATCGATCTGGTGGCCGGTACGTCAGCCGGCTCGTTTGTCGGCGGTGCGTTCGCGTCAGGGCTCTCGGCTGATGAGATCATCGCCGTCGGAAAGAAGATCAGCTGGTTTGGCGTGGCGGGTTTTTCTTATTCGCCGCGCGGGCTGCTTTCAAACGCGCCGATGGGAAAATTTATAAACGACAATTTTCCGGTGAGTCGTTTCGAGGATCTTCCAATTCCATTCGCAAGCGTAGTCTGCGACCTTGAAACCGGCGATGAGATAGTACTGAAGGACGAAGGAGATCTTGCCGAAGCGATACGGGCGAGCTGTGCGATCCCAGGTGTGTTCGTCCCGGTGATCGACAACAAGGGACGAGCGTTGATCGATGGCGGCGTCGTCTCTCCGATGCCGACGCGAGCGGTTAGGGACATGGGCGCCGAGATCGTCATCGCCGTCGATCTGCTGACATGCGGATCGACATTTTGGGGAAGGCCGAGCACGTTGCTCGGAACTTTTTTCCAGTCGGCGATGATGATGATCCGCACCGCCTCGCGAAATCAGCATTACCGCGCCGACGTTGTAATCGAACCCAAGATCGCGCACATCCGCCCGGACGAGATCGGAAAGCGCGATGAGCTCGTCGAGCTCGGAGAACAAGCCGCGCTTGAAAAGATCGATGAGATTCGGGAAGTCTGGAGAGTCTAGCGAGTCTATCGGAGTCTATCGGAGTCTATCGGAGTCTATCGGAGTCTATCGGAGTCTATCGAGTCTTTTGGAGTCTATCGGAGTCTAACGAGTCTATCGAGTCTATCGAGTCGAGCAACTCCCGACAAACTCGATAGACTCGATAGACTCGATAGACCCGATAGACCCGATAGACCCGATAGA
>JBDTSA010000298.1:0-3845 GCA_039931335.1 Acidobacteriota bacterium | reverse complement strand
AGCTCGTTGTCATTCATCGATCCGGCCAGTGTTAACGGCGGAGCATACGAACTCTTCAGCGAGCCGGACCGTCCGCTTGAGGAGCTTGTTTACCAAACGAATACTGAGGGACTCTCGATAATCCCGTCGCGGATCAGTCTGGCGAAACTAGAAGCAAAACTTATCGGAGACTTTGACGCGGCGTTCAAGCTGCGAGACCGACTTGAAAAGCTGAAAGGGAAGTTCGACATCATCATCGTGGATACTCCCCCGACCCTCGGGATTCTTACCGTCAACGGGATGGTCGCCGCCCAGCACATCATCATTCCGATACAGTCGTCTTACTTTGCGCTAGAGGGAACTGATGACCTGCTCGAAACGATCGAGAAGATCAAATCGCGCCCGAACCCCGATCTCAACCTGCTCGGTGTCGTCGTAACTTTATTCGATCGGAGAACGACGATCTCGAAAGATGTCGAAGCGCACATTCGGAGTGTGTTTGGCCGAAAAGCGTTCAAGACGGTCATCTCTCGCAGCGTGCGGCTCGAGGAGTCGCCTGCCCATAAGAAACCGATTTTCGATTACGCACCGCGCTCGTCGGGCGCGGTTGAATACGAGAGCCTTTCAAAGGAGGTGCTTAAACGTGTCTAAAGCCGGACTACCTATCGGAGTTAAAATGCGTCACGACTCGCATTACGTCGAGCAAATAGCCGCGAAATCGCGGTCAGTCGGCCGCACTATCCCGATAACATCGATCTTTCCAAACCCGGAGCAACCGCGAACCGAGTTCGGTGACCTGACGGAATTGACCGAGTCGATCAAAGAGAAAGGTGTTTTAGAGCCGTTACTCGTTCGCCCAACCGATGACGGAAATTTCATGATCATCGCTGGCGAACGCCGGTGGCGTGCTTCGCAGCTGGCGGGGCTTGACGAGGTTCCTTGCATCGAGATGGATGTCGATGACAAGGGCCTGGCGGAAATTGCCCTCATCGAGAACCTTCAGCGCAAGGATCTGACGGTCTGGGAAGAAGCCGATGGTCTCGCGGCGCTTAAAGAGAAATTTGGCTACACACAGGACGAGATAGCCCAGAAGATAAGCAAGGGTCGAACTACGGTCACCGAGCTATTAACGATTGCCGGCTTGCCCGTGGAAATACGCAGACGTTGCAAATCGGCAAACATCAATGCAAAGGCAATGCTGCTTGAAGTCGCAAGACAGTTTGACGAAGCGGCCATGTTCGATTTTCTTGATCGGGTTGCGGGTGGTAAGAGTGAGAAGAAGAAATCCTCGGGAACGGGAAAGACTGTTAAAGCCGAGACGGATTCCTCTAAAGCTGCGGCTTCCTCGGCGGAGCCGTCACTGAACGGGGCTCAATTCCATTACGCCCCCGATGGTAAAGGATTCGCGATCAATATCCGTTTCGAAGATCCTACGGAAAATAGCAAACGCGGCGTTCTACAGGCGCTTAAACAGGCTTTCGAGGACGTTAAGGCCGACGCCTTCAAGATCTAAGCGGCATCTTGACATAATCCTTATTATCGGACGCGGTCTATCTGGATCATGGATGGGCTGCTTAAGCATTCCCCTCACCCCGCCCTCCTGCTCACAGACTCCCCTCGTTACTTTTGACACTTCTCCGGTAAGAAGTTAGAATTACGGTTTTGTTATCTACACCGATATCAAACTGTCAGACACGCAGAAGGAGTTAGATAAATCATTGAGTAACGGAAATTTTCTATTCACGTCCGAATCGGTCACCGAAGGCCACCCGGACAAGATTGCCGATAATATTTCTGACGCGATCCTCGACGCGATCCTGGAACAGGATCCGATGGCTCGCGTCGCGTGCGAGACGCTCGTTACGACCGGCCTGGCTGTAGTCGCCGGCGAGATCACAACGACCGCATCCGTCAATTACAAGCAGATCATCAGGGACACAATTCACGAGATCGGCTATAGCGATGCGTCGTTTGGCTACGATGCCAATACATGCAGCGTGGTTGATGCGATCGGCACCCAGTCGCCTGACATCGCACAAGGGGTCGATACCGGCGGTGCCGGCGATCAGGGCCTAATGTTCGGCTTTGCGTGTAACGAGACGCCGGAGCTCATGCCGATGCCCATCCAGATGGCTCATAATCTGACGCGGAGGCTTTCCGAGGTCCGTCGTGACGGCACGATTCCCTATCTTCGCCCCGATGGAAAGTCACAGGTCTCGATCGAATACCGCGACGGCCGTCCGTTTCGCGTTGAGGCAGTCGTTATCTCAACGCAAACCGCCGATCTCGACATCGAAGACATTCGGGCCGACGTCATGGAGCATGTTATCAAGCCGGTGATCCCGGCAGAGCTGCTTGACGACAACACCAAGTATCACATCAATCCGACTGGTAAATTCGTTATCGGCGGCCCAATGGGCGACGCTGGTGTAACCGGCCGCAAGATCATCGTCGACACGTACGGCGGATACGCTCCGCACGGCGGAGGCGCGTTCTCGGGTAAAGATCCAACTAAGGTCGACCGCTCGGCTGCTTATATGGCGCGCTATATCGCGAAGAACGTCGTGGCTTCCGGCCTCGCTGACAAATGCACAGTTCAGCTCGCGTATGCTATCGGCGTCGCGGAGCCCGTATCGGTATTGATCGACACGCACGGAACCGGAATCATCGACGACGAGCGGATATCAGACATCGTTCGTGAGAATTTCACGCTCACGCCGCAGGCGATCATCGAAACTCTTGATCTTCGCCGCCCAATCTATAAGGCGACCGCCAGATTCGGGCATTTCGGCCGAACGAACGACGAATTTTCATGGGAAAAGACCGACAAAGCCGAGGTCCTGAGATCTGCGGCTGAGAAACATAGAGGAATCGCAACAAATGGCTAATCCGGGAACATCAATGGACTACGACATCAAGGATATTAATCTTGCTCCGCAAGGAAAGCAGCGCATCGAATGGGCTGACCGTGAAATGCCGGTCCTGCGTTTGATACGCGAAAGGTTTGAAGCCGAAAAGCCGTTGACCGGCGTAAAGCTCATTGCCTGCGCACATATTACGACCGAGACAGCTAATCTCGCCCGCACGCTTCAGGCCGGCGGAGCCGAATCTCTTTTGATCGCTTCGAATCCGCTGTCGACACAGGACGACGTGGCTGCGTCGCTTGTCGCTGACTGGGGCATTCCGGTGATGGCGATCAAAGGTGAATCAATCGAGACCTACGTCAGCCATGTTCGAGCCGCCCTCGATACAAATCCGAACATGATCATTGACGATGGTTCGGATGTCGTGGCGACGATGCTCAAAGAAAAGAAGGAGCTGACGGAAAAGCTCATCGGCACGACCGAAGAAACGACGACCGGCATCGTCCGCCTCAAGGCGATGCAAAAGGCCGGAGTTCTCAACTTCCCTTCTATCGCTGTCAATGACGCACAAACGAAGCACTTCTTCGACAATCGCTATGGCACCGGTCAGTCAACGCTCGACGGAATTATCCGCGCGACGAACGTTCTGCTCGCGGGCAAGAACTTTGTTGTCGTCGGTTACGGTTGGTGCGGTAAGGGCGTGGCAATGCGTGCGCGCGGTATGGGTGCAAACGTTATCGTGACTGAGATCGATCCGATCAAGGCGATCGAAGCCGTCATGGACGGTTTCCGCGTATTGCCGATGAAGGACGCCTGTAAGCTCGGTAATTTCTTCGTGACTGTTACCGGTAACCGCCACGTCATCGACAAGGAGCACTTCGAAGCGATGAAAGACGGTGCGATCGTTTGCAACAGCGGCCACTTCGACCTCGAACTAAATCTTGATGCCCTCCGCGAGATGTCAGAGCCCGCCGTCAAACGTCGGCCGTTTGTCGAAGAATA
>JBDTSA010000297.1:0-3862 GCA_039931335.1 Acidobacteriota bacterium | reverse complement strand
CAGTCGATCGAACCGATACCGACACCAGTCAAGGTCGTGGTGACCAATACAATGCCCCCGGTCAAACTGACACCCGTGGCCACACCGCGAGTATCTCCGACACCGATAATTGTCGGAGCGGCAGCGAAGTTCGGAGGCCCGTCAGCGGCTGAAAGCACGTCAGTTTCACTTACCAATTCAAACATCACGGGCGCCACGCCGAATCGCACGATGAGCTTTGGGCAGATAAAAAGCAAGATCGCCGAAGCAAAGCGCTACATGCAGGCACGCCCGATCGCGACCGCCATGACCGAGGGCACTGTGCCGACCGATTTTGTCCGGGTCGCTTACCAGGATTGGAAGAATAATCGGGTCGACTACTTCGTCCTGAACAAAGATGCTTTTCTATCGATCGAGAGTGAGAAGCTCGTCTCGTCCGAAAACGGCCGCAGCCTGCGGGTTCGCACAATTCGCGGGAATGGCGTCAATACGCCGATCGTCATCACCGACGACTCAGGCGAAACACATTTGCCGTTGATGGTTCAGTACCCGGTCGTTCGCGAAGGTAAGTACACGGAAACGGCGTACTACATGTCGACGCATCCGGGGCTCGGGACTCAGGAAGTTGTAAATGCGGGCCGGTACTATGTTCACAATATTATCGAGATCGCGCGCGATCGACTGAAAGAAAAAGGGATCATTATTGAGCCGAAGATCGCTGACATCGCGGAGCGGCTCGCGACGGTCGAGCACGTCGATCACACGCGCTTTCGAAGTGAATTTCATCAGAACATTTTCAACGATATTTTCACGCTTTATGCTTTGAACGAAGGCCAGACGTACCGATATTCGGTCAGCTCTGCTGGTGCAGGAGGCATGGTCCAGATGATCCCGTCGACCTATCGTATGGTTCGATCGTGGCATTCGAATGTTCCCCTTACGCCGGACTTCGTCGAAGGTATGCGCAATCATGTGAACGCGACACAGGCGATGCTGCTCTACATGCAGCGTACCTGGAATGACCTGGTGGCGAGCCCGACAGTGGCGAATGCATTTTCGTCCGGCATCGCGACGCAGGATCAGTTGATGGCTGCGGGCTACAATTCGAATCCCGCAAAGATCGCCGGGTATATAAATCGCGGCGGTGAAAATTGGACAAGCCTGATCCCGCGAGAGACCAAGATCTATTTGCAGATCTATGAATCACTCGAGAAGAACGTCTCAATGACGTCGCGTTCGCACTGAGACAGTTTGAAACGAAAAGAAATGGGGCGGCCAAAGTGCTGCCTTTTTTATTCGTCTGGAACCCTGCTCGCAGCGATCTGATCTTCGAATTTTGCAACCGCGCCTCGAACTTCGTCAAAGCTTTTTGTCACCAGCACCTCACCGAGAAAAAACGGATCCTGCGTGATCTCCAGAACCACGAACGGCGGTGGCTCGAATCCGCTCAGCTCATCTTCCGTCTCGAATTCGATGCGGGCGATGTTCAATCCCCAAAGCTTTCCAAGGAAAACATCGAACGCAAACGTGCGCCGATCGAACTCATGAAAATAGCGATTTTTGCGAATCTCGGAGCCTTCGAAAATTTCAAAGTGGGCATACTCCGCCTCATTTAAATAGATCTCGCAGAGCTTGATGCACGAGAGATCATCTTCGATGGCGGGAAATCGCTGCTGGAGGATTCGGGTCCACCCCGTGGTTTCCGGATCGCGAACCGATCGCAGCCGAAGCCGGGTATCGTGAAGGTAATTATCGAAGATCTGGATGTGGGCGCTCGCCCGAGTCAATGGCTCTGGAACCCCGTCGACGAGAAATGATCGGTGCAATTCGGTACGATTGGTTTTGTCCATCTTGATGCGATTTATTATACTTTGGACCTTGATTTTGGACGGATATGAATATGCAATTTAAGATGTTTCTGACTTTTGTCTTGGGTATCGCAGCCGCACTCGCCGGCTGTGGCGGCACGACAACTACAATTAACGTTTCTAATACGAACGGCGCAAATACTGCCGGAAATGCTGCGATTCCCGCAAGTAATTCGGCACTCGAGACGACAAAAAAGCCTGAGGCGGCGACTGCGAACAACGCGCCAACGCTCGCTCCGGTCGTGCAGGCGTACTACAAAGCGCTCCAGACGAAAGACGCGGCTCTTCTAAAGAGCGTGATGTCGAAGGAATTTATAGCTTCGGTCGAAGCCGACATGAAAGAAGAGAAAAAGACGAATATCGCGGCGTACCTTGCGGAGTTCGACAAGATTCCTGAAAAGCCGGTCGAAGTTCGGAACGAAAAGATCGAAGGGAACGATGCGGTTGCTGAAATAAAGGGCGGGACATACGTAAATTGGACGCCGTTCGCTTTCATAAACGAGGGCGGCAAATGGAAATTTACGGGCGGAAGTCCTGTCTTGAAATAGACGGGAGACGGGAGACGGGAGACGGGAGACGGGCGATAGCGTGAGTATCACGACATCTCTTGTCTCTTGTCTCTTGTCTCTTGTCTCCTGTCTCCTGTCCTGGCCTAGTTCGCGGCCTTCGCCTCACCTGACTGATACGGCGGCAATATGACTCTCGCCGCCTTTTCTTTCTTCAGTCCCAAAGCCCAGTCGGCCTGCATCAGCGTGTGAATGTCGCGCGTTCCTTCGTAGATGACCGCCGCCTTACAATTTCGCAGATACCGCTCGACAGGATAGTCGTTTGTGTAACCATTTGCTCCGTGCACTTCGATAGCCATCGAAGCAGCCGTCTCCGACCGAACCGTCGCCTGCCATTTGGCCAAGCTCGCCGCCCTCGAAGACGGAAGACCTTCATTCTTCAGGTAACCGCACCGCAACCAGAGCAGATGTGACATCTGATAATCCGCTTCCATGTTGGCGATCTTCTGTTTGACGAGCTGAAAGTTTGCGATCGTCTGTCCCTGCACCTCGCGCGTGTTCGCATAAGCGACCGATGCATCACGCGATGCACGGATCACTCCGGTGGCACCGGACGCAACTGTATAGCGTCCGTTCTCAAGCGAGAACATCGCGATCTTGAATCCTTCGCCTTCCTGCCCGAGCATGTTCTCTTTCGGGACACGAACATCCTGCAGAGAAAAATATCCGGTGTTGCCGGCGCGAATTCCCAACTTGCCGTGAAGCGTGCCACTGAAGAATCCGGCCATTGACCGCTCGACAATGAAACAGCTCATACCGGTGTGGTCGCGAACCTTTTGCTTTTCAAGATCGGTCCAGCAGAAAAAGAGAAAATGATCGGCGACGTCGCCGAGCGAGATCCACATCTTCTCGCCATTTAGGATCCAATCGTCGCCATCGCGCTTTGCATACGAACGCATGCCGATGACGTCGGACCCGGCGTTGGGCTCGGTCAATCCAAAGGTCGCGATCTTTTCGCCTTTCGCCTGCGGAACAAGATATTTCTGCTTCTGCTCTTCGGTTCCCCAGCTGTAAACGCTCAGCGAGTTCAACCCGACGTGGACCGACATGGCAACTCGAAGGAATGTGTCGCAAGCTTCTAACTCTTCGCAGACCAGGCCGAGCGATATGTAATCAAAACCGGCACCGCCGTACTGTTCGGGAATGCACACTCCAAGCAAACCAAGCTCAGCCATCTTCTTAAACACGCCCGGCTCAAAATGGGATTTCTCGTCCCACTCCTTGATATACGGTGCGACTTCGCCGGCGCAAAACTCGCGGACGGTCTTCTGCAACGCCAGATGTTCTTCGGTCAATTCAAAATCGATCACTGTTTAAATATCCTCGTTAAATTACGTGTGTGATAAAATTCAGGTCGTAAATCCGAACGAGCATTTTAGCATTTTCATAAACTTCCGCGAAGCTGATCGATCCTCTTTGCGAACTTTGCGAGCTTTGCGTGATATGAGT
>JBDTSA010000296.1:0-3892 GCA_039931335.1 Acidobacteriota bacterium | reverse complement strand
GTTGAAGTATGCTAAACCGGCACCTGACAATTCGACCTTTACTTCTTACCTGACCGACGCCGGCTACGAGATCCGGACCTTTAAGACTCATCCTCAGATATTGAAAGTGGAAAAGCGTACGTCAAACGACGGCAGCCAAACAATAAAAGTTTTCCTCCGCAATGGAAGGATAGTGCAGTTGCCGGGCAAGACTATCCCTTTTCTCGCGAGTGCTCCGGCTGAGGTGATAGCCGGTGCGGCTGGCGTACTGCAGTCTCCGCCGCAACAGCCCGCACCTGGTTCGACAGGAGCGAAGAAGTCGTCTAACTAGTATGGACAAGCTGAAGATCATTTGCCCGTGCTGCGACGCTACGCTTACGATCGATGCACAAACAGGTGCGTTGCTCTCGCACGAAGAAAAAAAGAAGGCGCACGGCTCGTTCGAAGATCTTGCCGGCGAGTTGACCAAGCAAAAAGAACTTCGTGAGCAGTTGTTTGCGCAGGAAATGTCTTCTATGAAGGACCGCGAGCGATTACTCGAAGAGAAATTTCAAGAAGCTCTTAAACGCGCCGACTCTGACGGCGACAAGGATAAGCCGTTTCGTAATCCGCTCGATCTCGATTAGTGACGACAATCTCAGCAATGAAATCGGAAAGGCGCGTGATAGTCGCTCTCGATGTTGAGACCGCGGATGACGCGCGTGAGATCATAGCGCAGCTCGGTGCAGGTGCCGCCGCATTCAAGATCGGATTACAGCTATTTACCTCTGCCGGCCCCGAGTTCGTTCGCGAAGTTGCAGCTGACCACCGAGTCTTTCTCGATCTAAAATTCCACGACATTCCAAATACGGTCGCTAAAGCGGGAATCGAAGCGGCTCGGCTCGGCGTCTGGATGTTCAATGTTCATGCATCGGGTGGATCGGAGATGATGAGCGAGACTGTGCGGCACGTTCAGTCTTTTTGCAAAGTTGAAGATCTTCCGCGACCACTTATCATCGGCGTAACAGTGCTTACGAGTTCGGATGCAAACGCACTTCGCGAAGCGGGCATCGAAAGATCGGCGAAAGATCAAGTTTTGCGTCTTGCGCATCTTGCGTCAGAATGTGGATTGGATGGCGTCGTCTCATCGCCGCAGGAAGTTTTGGCGATCAGAAACTCCGTGACCAAACCCGGTTTTCTTATTGTGACGCCTGGCGTACGCCCCGATTTTGCAACGAACGACGACCAAAAGCGTGTAACGACTCCGGGGCAAGCTGTGTCCGAGGGTTCCGACTATCTCGTCATCGGCCGTCCGATCTTACAGGCGGACGATCGCGCAGCGGCCTTAAGAAAGCTTTGCGAAGAAATAGAAGCAGCTGATAAATGACTAGAACGAAATCCCGATCCTCACAACGGAATATCTCGTTTCGGCAGCAGGTAATTGCATTAGCCTGCCTCGTGCTCACTTCCTTTGCCGCCTTTTGCCTAACATCTTCTCTGCGTGCTCAGACAATCTCCGAGGCGAACGGATTCCGCATCGGCGAAAGGCTCACATACAACGTTTCTATCGGTCGCTTTCCGAACGCCGCATACGCCGAACTATTTTGTGTTTCGCGTGGCCGCCTCGGCGATAAGGACGCGATCGAGCTCCGGGCAAAATTCAAGACACTCGATCTTGCGAGTGCTGTTTTTTTGATCGACGAGAGCCGCACTACATTTGCCTCGCCCGCTACCGGACTGCCGGTGTATACGTCGATAACACAAAATACATTTGGTTTGCCGAAAGAGACGGTGCAGAGCTTCGTCGCGGCGCCGACGCCGCACGCGGATGTTTTGACGATGATCTACAAGCTCCGCCAATCCGGAAGTACCGGTTCGCTGACAATGCAGGAAGGCGAGAAGGTTTATTCGGTGACATTTCAGGCGGGAGCGGCGGAGAAACAAAAGACGGATGCCGGCGAGTTCGAGACGACCCTTGTCTCCGTTCAGAGCGAATATTTTGCCGAACACGGGATGAGCGACGTCCGTGTGAATCTGAGCGCAGACGAAGCGAAGATTCCGGTCTTGATCCGGTTTCGCGTCGGCAAAGAGACCAAAGACAAAACAAGAGGCGAGGTTAGAGCCGGGCTGGCCAGTGTCCAGACGATCGAACCCGAGGTCGTCGCGGACGCGACTCCTTCTCCGGTGCGGACGCCGTTGCCGGAACGCACGCCCAAACCTGTGGCGACCCCGACTCCTTATTTGATCAATCAGCCGCTCGTTCCCGAATTGGCGTTCGAACTTGGCGAGAGCCTCGAATACAAGATACTGTCAGGCGGCCAGCAGGTCGCGAGAATGCGCCTTGCTGCAAAGCAACGAAATCAGTTCAACGGTGTCGACAGTCTTTTGCTCGAAGCGACTTTTTCAGATCCCCGGGCTGGCTCGCCATTCGCGGCGGGGGATTTTTTACGAGCCTATGTGAATCCTGAAACACTCGCACCCCGGCAGCTTGAGATGAAATTTTCGGGATCTCTCCGGGCGCTCAGCAGCGTCGTGAAGTTCGAGCAAGAGGGAAGCGCGATCGTTATCGGAGGCACCCGCGTCGATGCTCCGGTTGGTACACATAGCATATTGTCGCTTTTGTATGCAGCGAGGTCCTTTAATCTGAAACCGAGTCGCGATCTCAATAATCCGATCAACGACACCCGGGTTGCCGTCTTCTGGGAATCGCAGCCTTACATTTTCACTCTTCGTCCGTCGCCCGCCGATATGGTCGTGCTGGACGGAAAACCGGTTGGCGGCCAACTCGTCACGGTCAGCACTAAAAATTCCGCTCTCGATCAGCTAAGTATAAAGGTGTGGCTCGGAAATGATGATTCGCGCGTACCGCTTCGATTCATCATCGGTGGTTATCAGGCCGATCTGATCGGATCTTCTAAGGTCCTGCCCGATTAACTCGATGCTAGGCGGCCCAGGCGTTTTTACTGGAACGACGTAGAAAGTTCCAATTGAAATTGAAATCGGTTTTCAATTAGGCTAGACTTTAGATTGAGGTGCCCAACCCATGAGAACAACATCTTTTCTACTTTTGTTGCTGCTGACGTCAGTTTTCTCGGGCTTTTCGCAAACCGACGCTGATCGTGATTCGATAAAGCGCACGGCTCTGAATTATGCGGAGGGTTGGTACGAGGGAAACGCGGATAAAATGGAAAGCACTCTGCATCCGCACATCGCTAAACGCATTGTGCGTACGAACGACAAGGGCCAAAGTTTGCTGGGCCAAATGACGGGTCTCGAGTTGGTGCAAGGGACGCGAGCCGGCTTTGGTAAACAGACGCCGGTAGGGGAGCAACAGAAAGACGTAACTATCCTCGACATTCTCGGCGGCGCTGCGACCGTCAAGCTGGAAATGCGTGACTGGGTAGATTACATGCACATCGGGAAATCTAACGGGAAGTGGGCCATCATTAACGTGCTTTGGGAAATGAAGCCGAAGAAGGATGAAAAGAAAAACTAGTATGACATTAGCTGATCTCGCAAAAGGGGAATCGCGCAAGGTCGTGTCGGTCCACGGTGAAGATAGTGTCACGCGTCGGCTAATGGAGATGGGCCTTGTGCCCGGTGTCGCCGTTCGTATGATCAAATCGGCTCCGTTCGGCGATCCTCTCGAGATCAACGTTCGTGGATACAGCCTGGCTCTCCGTCGTAACGAAGCTGAATCGGTCGTCCTCGAAAGGGTCACGACCAATGAATGAGCGAGAACGGAACCAAGCCACGTCTTACGATCGCACTTGCGGGTAATCCAAATGCCGGCAAGACAACTCTCTTTAACTCACTCACCGGTCTAAACCAAAAGGTAGCAAACTATCCCGGCGTTACGGTCGAACGTAAAGAGGGTGTGTGGAATCTGGGCGATCGATCGGGAACTCTGATCGACCTTCCGGGGTTGTACAGC
>JBDTSA010000295.1:0-3901 GCA_039931335.1 Acidobacteriota bacterium | reverse complement strand
TGATGTGCCGAAATTCCTTGCGGATATGAATTCACCAATGCCCGCATACCTGCTCAAGGCGCTGGACGACGATGCGGCGATCGCATTTGTTTCGAAGGAGTGGTCCGGAGCGCTTCCGTTAACTATTCTCTACGACCCGGCGGGAAAGCAGATCTATTACCGCCAGGGCAAGGTAAAGATCGAAACTGTACGGGCCGAGATCGACAAACTGTTGTCGCCGGCAAACCTGGATTCTTCAAAGGAGTAACGCGATGTTAAGAACGATCGATGATTTTCAAAAAGACTGGGCATACGAAGTGGGAGCAACCGGAAAAATACTGAACGCTCTGACGGACGAATCGCTTGCACAAAAAGTCACACCCGATGGTCGCAGTCTCGGATTCCTCGCCTGGCACCTCACGCAGACCTTGCCTGAGATGCTGGGTCACACCGGGTTGAAGATCGATGGACCGAGTCATGACCAGGAATGCCCGGCCAGTGCATCCGAGATCGCCTCGGCTTACGAACAAGCGGCGAAATCGGTAACGCAGCAAGTTGGTGCGAATTGGAACGACGAGACGCTTCTTCAGACCGACAGCATGTACGGCGAAACCTGGCCGCGGGGCGTCACGCTTTTCGCACTCATCGCTCATCAGGCGCATCATCGAGGGCAGATGACAGTGCTCATGCGACAGGCTGGCCTGCGTGTGCCGGGCGTCTACGGTCCGGCGAAAGAAGATTGGGCAGCAATGGGCGCCCCGGCGATGCAGTAGAACGGACTGTCAGTCCGTTCTTTCGGGCTCGCGGCCCGCTTTACTTTAGAGTTTATCGGCGGCGATTTGAAAAAATCGCTTTGACCGCATAAACTCTTTTGTTTTGCAGGACAGGCGGAACGCGTCTGTGAAGGGGCAAGTCGGAAAAACTTCCGCGAAACCTCCCACTAAAACACGCGTTGACGCTGGCAGCACAGACATACATGACAGAGATCACGCCGGAAATAGTCGCACAGCACAACCTCACACCCGAAGAATACGAAAAGATCAAGACGATCATGGGACGCGAGCCAAACTTTACGGAGCTCGGCGTCTTCAGCGTGATGTGGTCTGAGCACTGTTCGTATAAGTCATCTCGCGTTCATCTGAAGCGGCTGCCGATCACCGGGCCGCGCGTGATCGTCCCGCCGGGCGAGAATGCCGGCGTCATCGACATTGGCGATGACTGGTGCGTGGCGTTTAAGGTCGAGTCGCACAATCACCCCAGCTTCATCGAACCGTTTCAGGGTGCGGCAACCGGCGTCGGAGGCATTCTTCGCGACGTGTTTACGATGGGTGCCCGGCCGGTCGCGGCGATGAACAGTTTGCGCTTCGGCCCGCTCGACGATCCGAAACACGGCAATCGAAATAAATCGATCCTCAAGGGCTGCGTCGCAGGGATCGGGCACTACGGAAATTGTTTTGGCGTCCCGACGGTCGGCGGTGAAGTAGTTTTTGATGAAGCCTACAATCTCAATCCGCTAGTAAACGCTTTCGCGCTTGGTATCGTTCGGAAGGACCAGATATTTTTCGGCAAGGCTGAAGGTGTCGGCAATCCCGTTTTGTACGCGGGAGCGAAGACCGGCCGCGATGGAATTCACGGCGCGACGATGGCGTCCGCGGAATTCGATGACGAAGCGCTCGAAAAGCGTCCGACGGTGCAGGTCGGCGATCCGTTCCTCGAAAAGCTTCTGCTCGAAGCTTGTCTCGAGGCGATGCGCAGCGGCGCGATCGCCGGCATCCAGGACATGGGTGCCGCCGGCCTGACGAGCTCGTCGGTTGAAATGGCCGCACGTGCCGGAACGGGACTCGATCTCGATCTGACGCTCGTCCCGCAACGAGAAACAAACATGACGGCGTACGAGATGTTGCTCTCCGAATCGCAGGAGCGGATGTTGATCGTTGCACGCACGGGTCGGGAAAAAGAAGTCGTCGAGATCTTTAACAAATGGGACCTCGATGCGGTCGTTATCGGAAAGGTCGTTGAGGGTGACCGCCTGAAAATTTATCATCACGGCAATCTCGAAGCCGATCTCCCGGTCCTGGCCTTGACTGACGAAGCTCCGAAGTATGAGCGACCCTTAGCGAGCTCGGAGTTTAGAGTTCAGAGTTCAGAGTTGAAGAACGACGCTGAAGCCAAAAACTCCGAATGCGGAGCTCTGAACGCTGAACAAGCTCTGAAAGAGCTTCTGGCTTCCCCCAACATCTGCTCCAAACAGTGGGTGTATCAGCAGTACGACACGATGGTCCGGACAAATACCGCGGTGCTGCCGGGTGCGGACGCCGCCGTCATTCGGGTGAAGGAAACTCGCCGAGCGATCGCCATGTGTCTCGACGGACCCGGCCGCTACGTCGCGGTAAATGCGAAGGAAGGTGCGAAGCTGGCGGTTGCCGAAGCCGCGCGAAATGTCGTCTGCGTTGGGGCAAAGCCGATCGCCGTGACAAACTGCCTGAACTTCGCATCGCCGGAACGCCCAGAAGTCATGCGGGCGTTTTCCGATGTTATCGACGGAATCAAAGAGGCGTGCGAAGTGTTCGAGACACCTGTCGTGTCGGGGAATGTTTCGTTCTACAACGAGACCGAAGGCCGCGGCATTCTGCCGACGCCGACGATCGGAATGATCGGACTCATCGAAGACACGCGAAAGATCGTGACACACGGATTCAAGAATGAAGGCGATATCATCGCCTTGCTTGGCCGAACAAACGACGATCTTTCCGTGAGCGAATATGCTCGGACGATCGGCGGAAAAACAATAGACGACATGAAAGCTTCGGGCCGAGTTCCGCGGATCGATCTGGCACTCGAAAGGGTCGTTCAGGACACGTGCCTAGAACTTATCGATGCCGGCCTGCTCCGGTCTGCACACGATTGCTCGGATGGTGGTCTCGCGGTGGCGATCGCAGAATCGTGTTTCTCATCGCTCGGCCGCGATGCTATCGGCGCCGAGATTGGAATGCCCCTAGGTGAAGTTTCAAGCGAAGGTCTTCTGTTTGGCGAATCGCCGTCACGGATCGTGATTAGCTTTGCTGCTCAGAAACTTGATGAAGTGAGGAGCCTCGTATCGACTTGTCCTTTTGAAATCCTGGGGCGCGTAACGGGTGCTGAATTGAAGATCAATATCGATGGTTCCGTCAAAATCGCTTCTATGGTTTCGGCGCTCGAATCGTCGTGGGCAAACTCGTTGGGAACTCAATTGAACAATTCAAAACCGTAATCCCGGTATCAACCCTGGAACTTTCGCCTTCCACGTTTCAAATTCAGCGCCGAATGCTCCCGCGAGCAGATGTTCTTCCAATCTTGTTCTGATGGTAGTTCCGACCAGGAAAATTACGATGGCAACAAGAGCAACCGACCAATGGCTCAAAACGATGCCGGTCGCTATCAATTTGCCGAGCATAGCTGTGTAGATCGGGTGACGAACGAGTCCGTAGACGCCGGATGTCACTAAGCGATGATCTTCTACAAGGCGTGCCTGAAAGCTCCATTGTTTACCGAGCTCACGAATCGCCGACATCGAGAGCACGACTGAGCTGACGGATAATACAACTGCAAATATCTGCAGTAGGATGTTAATCGCATAGCTCGGAACAAACGGCGAGAAAATCGGCGTTCGGTGCAGAGCCCATACAAGTCCGAAACCGACACCTTGCAGAGCGATTCCCCAAAATGATTTCGGGGCGGTTACTTTGTCTGGCGCCGCTTCAGGTTTCTTGCGCAGGAAGAATATTCCGGCGAAGAAGAGCCAGCATAGGATCACACCAAAAAACGAGGTCGCGGTTACGAAATAAGAGATCTGTTCCATTTTGCACTCGCTGATGAACTAACGATCGGTCTGTCCTTTTGTTCCCGCCAGGACGCCACTAAGATATGAGAAATGACTGCGGGT
>JBDTSA010000294.1:0-3904 GCA_039931335.1 Acidobacteriota bacterium | reverse complement strand
TACAAAGACCGGCTGATCGACTATTCGCTCGGCAACTTCGCGACGTACGGCTGGTTCAAGCTCGAAGCAGAAACTGCGTTGACTGTGATTCTGGAAGTACGACTGGACCGGAGCGGCAAATTTATCAGTGGAAAATTGCATTCGGCTCGTCAGGAGGGCCTCGGGATTCCCGTTCTCGATGACTCCGGAGCTGCCGTGCGAAAGATCCGGGCTTTATCGCAGGCCGATTTTGCGCCCACCGCGCCAACCATTTCCGACGATGGGATCATCTCACCAAAATAATTCTTTAGGGAGGTTTAGAAATGCGAAATCCGGTTGGATGGTTTGAGATCTATGTCGACGACATGGAGCGTGCGCGTGGTTTTTACGAGACGGTTCTAAATGTGAAGCTCGAGAAGCTTCCCGGGCCTGACGCCGAGATGTGGAATTTTCCGATGGACTCTAGCGCTGCCGGCGCGGCCGGATCACTAGTTCACATGCCCGGCTTCCCGGTTGGTCGAAATAGTGTCCTGGTCTATTTCAGTTGCGAAGATTGTTCGGCCGAAGAGTCGAGGGTCGTCGGAGCGGGTGGAAAGCTCGAGAAAGAGAAGTTCTCGATCGGGCAATACGGATTTATTTCTTTGGTCTATGACACAGAAGGAAATATGTTCGGGCTACATTCTTTGAAGTAGCAGCTAGCAAATAGCAACAAGTCGCGAGAAAATTAGCTCCCACCACTGACTCTTACTTTTTACTTTTTACTTTTTACTTTTTGCTACTTCTTCCCCTTCTCTATCCTCTCGACCAATTTCGCGGAATGATTTCTCGTGATCAGCGGAATTCGTTCATCGTCCTTCATGCCTTTCAGCAGGGGCACCATTTGCAGCGGATCAGATATTTCGTTTCGGCGCAGGTAACCGTCGAGCGCGTCGAGAAGCCTTGGAGTTTCGAGCGGCTGATTTTCACGCGCCACGGTAATATCAAAAACCCAGATGAATTGATTGGCGAGCCTTCGGTATTCGTCGGCAAGAATTTTCGCATCCTTGTTTACTGTGTAATTAAAAACGGTGGTCCGCTGCTTATCGCCTTTCTTCAACCTGAAGGTCGTGACACCAAGATGCGAGTAATCTTTTTCGTATTGATAACTTTCGCTCGAGTCAATGAAGTTCAGCGCCGCGTACGCTCCGTTTATGCGCTCAAGCGCGGCCGTCGAAACCTGGAGCGGGTCGGTCACCGCGTCACCGAACATCTTTTTCGTAAATGTGATCGTGCCGCGCCCCGTCTCATCGTGCTCAATTACGATCTTGCTGATGATGAAATCCGGCTGCGTGAATTCATAAAAATAAGTCGGATCAACTAACTTCGTCGCATTTCTTCCATTCCCCGAATTCCCGTTAGCCGCCGGCCGTTCGTTCTTTTTCGACTCAGGCGTTACAACGACCGGTTCGACCGGCGATGGGCCCGGAGTGGGTGGGGCCGCCGTGCCGGGAGGTGTTTTCGTTGCCGCCTTCGTTCGCCGTTTGGTCTGTGCCACCCCGGCGGACGCAAAAAGCAACGCGGCGATTGAGAGAGCCAGGATCGATCTGTGAAAGTGCATCAGTGAATGGATTATCTAACTTGAGAGTTTGATGACGCAAATGGCGGGTGGGTTTGACGAGGGACGAGATACGAAAGACGAGAGAGGAGAGACTAGTCACTAGTCACTCTATATCTCATTCAAATTTTACCGAGACGATCTTCGAGACCCCGACTTCCTGCATTGTCACGCCGTAGAGAGCCCGCGCGGCCTCCATCGTACGCTTGTTGTGAGTGATGACAATGAACTGTGTCTTCTCGGCCATGTCGGCGATCTTCGCGACGAAACGTCCGACGTTCGCATCGTCGAGCGGAGCATCGACCTCGTCGAGCAAACAGAACGGCGAGGGGCGATATTTGAAGATCGACATGACAAGTGCAATCGCCGTCATCGCCTTTTCGCCGCCCGATAGCAGAAGGATATTTTGCAGCCGCTTACCCGGAGGCTGTGCGACAACTTCGATGCCCGCCTCGAGAATGTCGTCGTTTTCGAGAAGGGTCATCTCGCCCTTTCCGCCGCCAAACAGCTCACGGAAAAACTCGATGAAATTTGCGTTGATCGCTTCGAACGCATCGCGGAATCGTGCACGCGAGCGCTCCTTGATCTCGCGAAGAGCTTCTTCGGCTGACGCGATGCTGTCGATGATGTCTTGCCGCTGCGATGTAAGAAATAGCAAACGCTCCTCGGCCTCAGCAAGCTCATCGACCGCGAGCATATTGATCGCACCGAAACCTTCGAGACGATTTCGAAGATCATCCACCGTCGTCCGGCAAGTTTCGAGATCGAAGTCACTGTCGAGCGATTCTGTTTCGATGAGCGACGCAAGCGGAGTATTCAGCTCATGCGCACATTTCTCGTTAACGTTCTTGAGTTGTGTGACTGCTTCGGCCTGACGGACTTCGATCGCTGCACGCTCATTCAGCGCGTCGGCGGAACGATGATTCAGATCGGCGAGTTCGGCACTCATCGCATCTGCAGCTTCGCGTGCGGCCGTGACTTCGGCGATCGCCGCCGTCAGCTCTTCGATCTCCGCGGACTTTTCAACTTCGGCACCCGCAATACGGTCGGCGATTGCGGTCGTCGATTCACGCAGAATGGCGATCTTGATATCGATCTCGTTCAACTCGACGGTCTGCATCGCCGATCGCATCTCGAGTTCCTTCTGCTCGTTCTCCACGCGCTTCAGTGCTGCGTGTACCGACCGGCGACGTTCCCCCGAGGTCGCGGCCAACGTCCGCTTATCATTGACGGCGGAGTTCTCAGCATCCAATCGTGCTCGGGCATCCGTTAAAAGTGTATTGACTCGCTCAACCTCGCTTCGGGCGTCGCCGCGAAAACGTTCAGCCGTCTGACGGTTCTCCGCGGCCTCCGCGATCCGCGTCTTGTTTTGCTCGAGTTCTTCCCGCGTCTGCTTCTGCTCTTCAGCGACGACCTTCTTATGCCGTTCAGCCCGTTCGATCTCTTGGCGCGTTGTCGAGCGTTGAATATCAAGTCCATGCAAACCTCGTTCGACTTTGATTATCAGCGACTGCAGATCGACGGTCTTCTCTTCGATCGAGGCAAGCTCACGTCCGTCTTCTTCGGCGATCGCACGGGCGACCGAGATCTCTCCGTCGAGCGCCGCGAGCGCCGTACCCAGACCTGTCAGCTCGCGCTTGAATGCGAGCAGCGATGCATTCGGCCGGTCATCCGCCGCTTCGCGTCCGCTGACAAATAATCCGTCACCGCTTATCACCGTGCCACCGCGCGTCACATAGGTATCCCCGCCATTGATCTCGGCATCGCCGATGTTCGCGATCAACCTCGCCGATAACTCGCGCGGAAAAGCTCGTTGCAGCGTCTGAAGTATCTCACCTGAAACGCCGAGTGCATCTCGGACCAACCCATCGGAAAACATCGATCGGGTATTACGTCCCTCAAGCGATGGAACCGCAAGGATAGCGATGCGGCCGATGGCATTATTCTCAAGCCATGCGGAAACCCGCTTCGCGTCGTCGATGCTCTCGACAAGAACCGTCTGCAGCCTTTGGCCGAATAGACTCTCGATCGCGAGTTCGGCCCGTTCGTCGACGGACAAGAAATCGGCAAGGACACCTGACAGTCGGACCCCTATGTTTTCCTGTTCGACAAAAAGTTTTTGGATCTGCGGCGCGTAAACCGCGCGCTTTTCATCGAGCTCGAGGAGCGTATCGCGCCGGTTTCGTGTCTTTAACTGTTCGGCTTCGAGATTCCGCAGTGATTCTTCCGACGAGCGAAGCTTCTCACGGGCCGCAGTGGTCGCGGCGAGCAATTCGACCTTCTCGGCTTGCAACGATTCAAGTTTCTCGCCTTCCGCTTTATGATTTTGTT